>NZ_JBEOOB010000005.1:0-158421 GCF_040308685.1 Pseudoalteromonas sp. 20-MNA-CIBAN-0454
TTCCACGATGTGTGAAAAAGAAACCATCTAAATATCCGTATAAAAAAAAGCCAGTCAGTGTTAACTGACTGGCATTAGCCCGCTTGCGGGCTTTTTTATTGCCATTAACTTAACCCACTTTTATAACCTTTTAACTCAAAGAAAATACCACTTTAAACAACTATGTTAATCTGAATAAAAAATTCAGGTGCCGCTATGAAACTCATATTAATACTCCCCATCACGCTTATTTTAGCTGCTTGTAACCAAGTGACTCAAAAACAACAAGCCGACATTATTATTAACCACGCCAATGTAATTAATATGATGACAGGGAAAATTACGGCTAATCAATCCATTGTTATCAAAAACTCTACTATTGTAGCCCGCGGCGGCAATGAGCTAAATTTACGTTACAGCGCTACGAGTCAAATTGATGCCAGTAGTCAATATGTAATGCCTGGGCTTTGGGATATGCATGTACACTTTGGCGGCGGTGAGCAACTAATAACAGAAAACAAACAGTTACTGCCGTTATATTTAGCCTATGGCATAACCACAGTGCGCGATGCAGCCGCTGATTTAAGTGAATCGGTATTACAATGGCGCGAGCAAATTAATCAAGGCACATTAATAGGCCCTACTATTTATACCTCAGGGCCAAAGCTAGAAGGTAAAGACTCAATTTGGCCTGGCGACTTAGAAGTAGAAACCAGCGCAGAAATGCACGCCGCCATTGATAAACTTGAGGCCATGAATGTCGATTTTATTAAAATTACCGACAGCGCTTTAACGCCACAGTTATACTTACAAGCAGTAAAAGAAGTTAAAAAGCGCGGTTATCAAATTTCGGGGCATATTCCTTTTTCGCTTTCGGTAACCGATGTGTCAAACGCAGGGCTTGATGCGATTGAGCATATGACCTACATGTTAAAAGCCGCCGCCGATAACGAACAAGAAATTTCTGCTAAGGTAAAATCAGGTATACTGAGCTACTCCAGTGCGCTGCCAATTATTACTGAGCATGTTGACAAAGCCACAGCAATGAAAAAATATCGCGTACTCGCAAAAAATAATACCGCTGTTGTGCCTACCTTAATTGGCGGCCAAATTACGGCCTACATTGATGAAAACGACCATCAGCAAGACGAGTACCTAAATTATTTAGGCAAAGGATTAAAAGCCACCTACCAATGGCGAGTTGATCGCGCAAATAAAGATACCCCTGAGCAAATAACACAACGCAAAGAGCGCTTTATAAAAACGGCAAAATTACTCCCTTGGGTGCAGCAAGCTGGCGTATCAATTATTGCAGGTACCGACGCCGGTTTTTTAAATTCTTATATTTATCCGGGATTGTCGTTGCATCAAGAACTCGCTATTTTTAGTGATTACGGGCTTACCCCGTTACAAACACTACAAAGTGCCACAATAGCTGGGCCTAAATTTTTAGGTAAAACGCAGCAATTTACCAGTTTAGAGGTAGGTAAAGTGGCAGATATTATTATTTTAGCGCGCAATCCGTTAGTTGATATTAGTAACACGCAATCATTACAAGGCGTTATTAGCCATAACCGCTACTACAATAAAAAAGCGCTAGAGCATTTAAAACTACAAGCAAAGCAATTTGTAAGTTCACAATAGTTACTTTTTAGTCCACTTGTTTTATCAAGTGGACTATTACCCTTTTTTATTATCTAGGTTAAACTCGTTGTTTTATTTGGAGTTATAAAAACCATGGCTTACTTGTTTGCCGTCACCCTATTATGGGCGTTCTCGTTTAGCTTAATTGGTGTGTATTTAGCAGGCCAAGTTGATGCATGGTTTAGTGTGCTAATCCGCATTGCACTGGCTGCATTAATCTTTTTACCGTTTTTAAAGGTTAAACAGACTCCTAAACCATTGGCGTTAAAATTAATGCTTATTGGCGCAGTACAACTTGGCGCTATGTACAGCTTTTACTATCACTCCTTTTTATATTTAAGCGTGCCTGAAGTACTACTATTTACAGTAATGACCCCGCTTTATATCACCCTACTAAACGATGCTTTAGAAAAACACTTTAACCCTCGCTTTTTTATTGTTGCTATTATTGCCATTGGTGGCGCGGTAGCCATTAGGTATGAAGGCATAAGTAGCGACTTTTTGCTTGGCTTATTATTAGTCCAAGCGGCTAACCTGTGCTTTGCCATTGGCCAAGTGGCCTATAAACGCTTAATGAGTAACAGTACCCTTGAGCACAAATCGGTGTTCGGTTGGTTTTTTATCGGCGCTTTGTGCGTTGCTTTAGTGTGCTACCTGCTGTTTGGCAATACCGATAAACTACCGACAACCACAACTCAATGGAGCGTGCTTATTTATTTAGGAATCGTAGCGTCTGGGTTTGGTTATTTTGTTTGGAACAAAGGGGCTACCTTAGTAAATGTGGGGGCGCTGGCGGTAATGAATAACTTACTGATCCCTGCTGGTATTATTGTTAATGTGCTTATTTGGAACAGAGATGCCGATTTATTCAGGCTAGCTATTGGTGCTGGAATTATTTTAGCTGCATTATTGGTGAATCAATACTTTAATAAAAGTGCCATAAAATAGCGCTACACTTACATTATCTTAATAATTTAAAGTTGTTTTAAATGCTCGATAAAATAATTTTAGTCGCCTGTTTTATTTTTATAATTACTGGCTGTAGCAATACACTAATTAACAAACAAAATACTCAACTGGGTACGCGTCCTTATTATTTAATTAACGATATGGACGCTGGTGATTTAAAGGCACAATTAGAATCGTGTAGTGAAGGCCCTTTTTATCGCACCGACTTTTCAATTGGGCATCGCGGTGCGTCTATGCAGTACCCTGAGCATACCAAAGAAGCCTACACTGCTGCTGCAAGAATGGGCGCAGGTGTTATAGAGTGCGATGTTACATTTACAAACGATAATGAGCTTGTATGTCGCCATTCACAATGCGATTTACACACCACAACCAATATTTTAGCCATTCCTGAATTAGCGGCTAAATGCAGCGAACCATTTATCCCCGCCGACGCTAAAAATGCAGTAACCGCCTCTGCAAAGTGCTGTACTAGCGACATTAGCTTGAGCGAGTTTTTAACGCTTAAAGGCAAAATGGATGGTGCAAACATGCAAGCAACTACTGCTAAGCAGTATATGCAGGGCACTCCCAATTGGCGCACCGACTTATACGCAACTAATGGCACATTAATGACGCATAAACAAAGTATTGCGTTATTTAAAGCACTCGGGGTAAAAATGACTCCTGAGCTTAAATCACCAGAAGTTAGCATGCCTTTTAAAGGCATGACACAAGAGCAATACGCGCAAAAAATGTTAGATGAATACATGCAAATGGGTATACCGGCATCGCGAGTATACCCGCAATCATTTAATCTTGATGACGTAAAATATTGGATAAACAACAATCCTGATTTTGCTGATCAAAGTGTCTATCTTGACGGGCGCGATAGCGATGCTGGGTTCGATCCAAGTAATCCACAAACATGGCAACCTAGCATGGATGAACTGGTTACTAATGGGGTGAAAATTTTAGCCCCACCTATTTGGATGATGTTAAAAATAGATAAAGAAAGCAATATTGTGCCATCACAATACGCAATTGCCGCTAAAGCTGCAGGCTTAGAGCTTATTGCATGGAGCCTTGAGCGCTCAGGTCCACTTAACCAAGGTGGTGGCTATTATTATCAATCAATTGCTGATGTAATAAATAACGATGGCGACATGATGAAAGTAGTTGATGTACTTGCGCAAGATGTTGGCGTAATGGCTATATTTTCCGACTGGCCAGCAACCGTAAGCTACTACGCAAGTTGCAATAAAATGCCTGCTAGTCTTTAACTAGTCGTATATTTTATCGCGCTCAGTTACCATATAAATTTATATAACTGAGCGCAATTATGATCATCGAACAACATAACGCCGACTTGCCTACCCCTACAGGGTTGATGCGAACCACTATATACCGCCCTCAGGCGCAAGGGTTGTTTCCTGCACTTATTTTTTACTCTGAAATTTTTCAGCAAACCGCCCCTATTGCCCGCAGCGCCGCTATTTTAGCAAGCCATGGCTTTGTAGTATTAGTACCTGAAGTATTTCATGAGTTAAATCCTATTGGCACTGTGCTCGCTTACGACGACGCAGGTAAAGACAAAGGTAATGCCGACAAATGGGCTAAACCTTTAGAGCATCACGATAGCGACACCCAAGCCATGATCGACTTTGTAAAACAACAAAACTATTGCACAGGTACGCTTGGTGTAATGGGTGTATGTATTGGTGGGCATTTAGCATATAGAGCCGCATTAAACCCTGAAATTAAAGCTGCATTTTGTTTATACGCAACCGATATTCACAGTAATACATTACCGGCAAAACCAGGTAATAACTCATTTGAACGTATAGCAGATATACAAGGCGAAATTCACTTTGTATGGGGTAAACAAGATCCACATGTGCCGCAAGAAGGCCGCACTAAAATTTATCAGCAATGCGTTAATACGGGTATAAATTACCAATGGCAAGAAGTAAACGCACAACATGCCTTTATGCGCGACGAAGGTGAGCGATACGACGCAGCGCTTGCAATAAGTATGTATCAACAAGCTGTGGCATTATTTAACCGCACTTTATAAATTAGATGTTTAAATTAATCCAAACGCTGGATAATAAATCTTTTAACCAGCGTGCATGTTAAATATTTTTTAGCATGCCTAAAGCAGTATGTTGTTTTACAAAGTAGGCTTTTAAATAATCTATAAATAGCCGCAATTTTTTAGAGCCTGCTGCGCCTGGCGGAAACACCCCATAAAGCTCAATATCTTTGCTTTTGTAATCGTCTAATATAATTTCTAACAACCCTGCTTGCACTTTAGGCCACGCATCGTACAGTGGAATACGGCCTATGCCATGCCCGGCTTCAACAAAAGCAGTACGGGCAGCAGCGTTATTGGTACTTAAACCGCCTTGCATTGTAATGTCGTGTTTTTTACCTTCTTTTGAAAGGGTTAACGTTTTACTGCCCAATTGATACACCACCCATTGATGCTGAGCTAACTCAACAGGGTTTTTAGGTTTGCCAAAATGAGCAAAGTAATCTGGCGAGCCACAAATACAGGTACTCATTGTTGTGAGTTTCGTTGCTTGTAAATTAGAGTCGCTTAGCGCCACCCCACGAATGGCAAAATCAAAACCATGCTTTATAATATCAACTACATCATCGCTAAGTTGTAGGTCTATGTTAATTTTGGGGTATTGGCGTTTAAAGCTATTAATAGCAGGCACTATTAATTGCATCCCTACATTTACCGGACAACTAATTTTGAGCAGCCCCTGAGGCTCACTTTTTATATTTTCTATTTGTTGATTTGCCGCATTGGCTTGCTCAGTAATTATTCTGCAGCGCTCGTAATACGCCACTCCCGCCTCTGTTAATGCCATAGTGCGTGTTGAGCGATTTAGTAGGGTAATTTCAAGTTGGGTTTCTAATTTTTTTAAATGGTAACTTGCCACCGCACGCGTTAAACCTAAATGCTTAGCCGCAGCGGTTAAACTACCCTGCTCTACAATTTGTGCAAACACCACCATACTTTTTAACTGCTCAAACGACACTTTCATAACATCTCCTAAATCCACTGCATTATTGTATCAATTATTGAACCAATAAAGTTAAATTTATCATCGTTGTTTAAAGCATTATTAGTGCATATAGTAGTTGGTAGCAAAATTAACTAATTTAAATCATCAAAAGGAATATTCTAATGGCTAAAAAAATACTTATGGTTTTAACCTCACATGCAGAATTGGGCAACACAGGTGAAAAAACAGGTTTTTGGGTAGAAGAATTCGCAGCCCCTTATTACGCATTTAGAGATGCAGGCGTTGAAGTCACTCTTGCATCGCCAAATGGCGGCCAGCCCCCGATAGACCCTACAAGTACTCTTGCTGATTTTCAAACTGATGCAACTAAACGCTACGACGCAGACAGCGCCGCACAAGCATTAATGGCCAATACCAAAGTGCTTAGTGAAGTAAATTCGACAGATTTTGACGCGGTATTTTACCCAGGCGGCCACGGCCCACTATGGGACTTAGTAGAAAACACCGACTCTATTGCACTTATTGAAAGCTTTATTAAAGAGCAAAAGCCAGTAGCGGCTGTTTGTCATGCCAGTGCCGTATTTTTGAATACTAAAGATGCCGATGGTAATGCACTTGTTGCTGGTAAAAAAGTAACTGGTTTTACTAACAGTGAAGAAGCGGCAGTACAACTTACCGACATAGTGCCGTTTTTAGTAGAAGACGAACTGATTAAAAAAGGCGGCGACTATCAAAAAACGGATGACTGGGGTGTACTTGTACTCGAAGATGGCCTAGTAATTACCGGTCAAAACCCAGCAAGCTCAGAACTTGCTGCTAAAAAGCTACTAACCAAACTAGGTTAATAACGATTTATAAGTAAAAAGCACAGCATTTAATGCTGTGCTTTTTTAATTGCTTTGCATTAGCAAATACAATTCCTATACTGGCAACTATTAAGCTCAACTAGGACTATTATATGGCAACCACACGGTCATTACTAACAAGCAAACGCTTCGCTATTTTTAGTATTGTTACAATTTGCTTTGTGTTACAGCTAATTAATAGCTTACCTGGCATTAACCTTAATGGTTTTGGCATTTATCCGCGCAGCATTAATGGCTTAATTGGCATACTGAGCGCGCCATTTTTACATGGCAGTTGGTGGCACTTTGCCAGTAACATGCTGCCTTTTATGGTTTTAAGTTGGTTAATTTGCCAATACAGCGTTAAGCGTTTTTATAACGTATTTATTTTTACCGCATTAGTAGGTGGTTTTTTAGTATGGGCACTTGGTCGTAGTAATATTCATGTTGGTTTAAGTGGCGTTATATATGGGTTGTGGGGTTTTATACTTTGCTATGGCGTAATTAGACGTTCATTTAAATCCATTGTTATTGCTGTTGTCGTTGCCCTACTTTACAGCGGATTTGTTTGGGGTGTACTACCACAGCGCTTGCATATTTCGTTTGAAAGCCACTTATTTGGAGCATTGAGCGGATTGTTTTTAGGCTATAAATTAGCAAAATCCGACAAACTTAAAAGTCAAAAAACTCGCCTTTAATTTATTTTAATGGCCACATTTATTAATACATATATTTTTTATATGTATTTCATTTAAACAGAGGTTATTTTTATGAGTGATCAAAATCAATACACCCCACCCAAAGTTTGGACATGGGACAGTGAGAGTGGCGGTAAATTTGCCAGCATTAATCGCCCCATTGCCGGCGCAACTCATGACAAAACCTTACCTATTGGCGAGCACGCATTTCAGCTTTATTCGCTTGCTACACCAAATGGTCAAAAAGCCGCTATTATGTTTGAAGAGCTGTTAGAGCTGGGCTTAACCGATGCAGAATACGACGCATATTTAATCAGCATAGGTGATGGTGATCAGTTTGGTTCTGACTTTGTTGATATTAATCCAAATTCAAAAATTCCAGCGTTAATGGATCATTCAACCACGCCGCCAACGCGTATTTTTGAATCGGGCTCTATACTGCAATACCTAGCAGAAAAGTTTGATGTGCTTATACCTAAAGATTTAAAAGCTAAAACTGAATGTCGTAACTGGCTATTTTGGCAAATGGGCTCAGCGCCGTACTTAGGTGGTGGCTTTGGCCACTTTTATAGTTATGCACCCACTAAAATGCAATATCCTATTGATCGTTTCACCATGGAAACCAAGCGCCAGCTTGACGTGCTAAACCGCCATTTAAGTGCAAACGAATACATGGCAGGAGATGAGTACTCAATTGCCGATATCGCAATTTGGCCTTGGTATGGCTCTTTAGTGCTTGGCGACATTTATGATGCAGCTGAATTTTTAGATGTTGCCTCATACACTCATGTTGTACGTTGGGCTAAACAGGTTTCAAAACGCCCTGGCGTAAAACGTGGTCGTCGCGTTAACCGCACATGGGGACCTGAAGAAGAGCAACTAGCAGAGCGCCACAGTAGTAGTGACTTTTAACCTTGCTGTTATTGATAAACTAAAAAATCAGCTGTAATAGCTGATTTTTTAGTTTAGGTGTTGCCTTATTTATAATTACGCTTTAACACTCAGTATCGAATCACCTTGTGATAAAGCAAACTTTTCTTGAACCGCCGATAAAATAGAACTTTTATCTTCGTCATTTAACTGGCTTGAATACTGCGCTAACAACTCATCTAAATAACTAACTACATCTTTAGTATTTACTTGCTCAATTGAATTTTTAGGCGGTGGTGGCGGGCGCTGACCTTCAGGTCGAGCATCATCACCTATGCTTTTAGCGTCAAACTCCAACTCGTCCATTAGCTCAGCCAACTCTTTTGTTGGCGCTATACCTTGCTCTTTAAGTGCAGCTTGAATACTTAGCGCGTTTTCTGCCGTTAAATTTTCGGCATCGAATTCAGCGAGTGTTTGTTTTACAAAGTCACTTTGTGCTGTTGTTAACTTTGCGGTTTGGCTACTTTGTTGCAGCACCAGGCTTGCAGAATTACTGCTAATATTATTAATCATTACAGTATCCTTTCAACGCTTACGACGAGGTGGTTTATGATCATTTACTTCTTGCTCACTAATTTCGCCATTACCATCTGAATCTATTTCGTCAAAAATTGTTTGTGCGTCTTCGCCGTGTGGTGGTTTTTTAGCGCTAAACTCTGCATAGCTAATTACGCCATCGCCATTGGTATCCATGCTTGAAAAATCAGGTTTAGATGGTTTGCTATCGCTGCCTCTTGCTGCAACATTTACTGAAAAAGCAACCGACAATAGTGTAATAATTGTAAGTGATGATAAGTGTTTCATGCTCGTAACCTTTTGTTTAATTAATAACAAAAGATTACGCTGTAAAAATGCAAATAATGTGCAAATAATGAGGAAGTCAAAATAATGTATATCGCTAATGCATAAATTTAAAATGATAGCAAAATGCTAATGCGAGTAAAAAGCTAAAGTGGTTATTAATTACTTACGTTAACGCATCGTATTATGCTAATTAATCAAACATTTTGTTGTTAATTACACTGCTGTGGATTTACAAAGCGATAACCAACACCATAAACCGATTGAATAACGCTGTCGGTTTTGGTTAATTCGTCCAGCTTTTTACGCAATTTTTTTATATGACTATCAATAGTACGCTGGCTCACAATACGTTGATCGGCGTACATAGTATCCATTAAGCTATCGCGCGAATAAATACGGTTAGGGTTGTTAAACAAGGGCTTAAATAACTGAAACTCAACATTGGTAAGCTCAATACTTGCTGCTTTGTATTTTACACTGTAGGTGCTTTCATCAAGTTGCATAACATTGGTTTTTGGCTCAACGTTATTCAAGCGCCTTAAAATAGCTTTAACACGCGCCACCAGCTCCGCATAACTAAAAGGCTTACAAATATAATCATCGGCTCCTAATTCAAGCCCAAGTAATCGGTCAATCTCCTCTACCTTTGCCGACACCATAATGATAGGCACATTAGAGAACTGCCTAATTGCTTTACACAATTCAATTCCGCTTTGACCAGGTAGCATTATGTCGAGCAAAATCACACTAGGCTTGTTAATTTCAAGCCAAGGTAGTACTTCATTACCATGATGTATTTGATGCGTTATGTAATGATGGCTTGTTAAAAAATCGCTTATTAAGTTAGCCAGCTTAACCTCATCTTCTACAATCAGTATTTGCTCTTGCATAGTGTCCTCTAAGCTTTAAATAAGGGTAATTTAATAATGATAGCAAGACCGCCTAAACTAGATTTTTCAGCTTTAATCTCGCCTTTATGACCTTTAACTATGTGCTGACAAATAGATAACCCCAAACCCGAACCGCCCTCTTGGCGATTTCGCGAACTATCTACTCGGTATAAATACTCAAATAAGTGCGATAAATGCGATGGCTCAACCCCCACGCCATTATCTTCAATAATAAGCTGTAAATACATTTGCCCTTTAATACTTATATTACTCGCCGTTAATGAAATAGTAGAGCATTGTGCGTAATGCACTGCGTTCATTAAAATATTATCGAATAACTGTAAAAGGCGTGTTTTATCTGCTTGAACGGTTATATTTTTTGCAGCATTTAATAGGTAGAGCTTTATATTATGTTGCTCAAGTATAACCTGATATTTTTGCTCAATAGTATTTAATAACAATGCCATATCAGTAGCTTGCATAGTGTAATGCATGCCCCCTAACTCTGCGCTATTGAGCATATGCAAATCGTCTATTAAGCGCTTTAAATGCAGGGCTTCGTCGTTGGCCGAGTTTATATTTTTTGCATTTGGCTCGCGTATGCCAAGTAGCATAGCTTCAAGCTCACCAAGCAAAATGCTCATTGGCGTTCTAAGCTCATGAGAAATATTGGCAAGCCAGCGTTTACGTACTTGCTCGTCTTTGGCGAGCGTAAATGCAAGCGTATTAAAATCCTCGCTTAACTGCCCTAGTTCGTCTTTTCGATCTAGGGTCAGCTTAGTCTCGTAATTGCCTTGCGTTAAGCGGTGCATACCGTTAGCTATTTGTTTTACTGGGCTAACTAAATGCCGAGATAATAAAAAGGTAACCAGTAATGTAAGCAGTACCGCCGCTAAAGCAATAAACCATAAGTAGTTTGTTTGCTGCTGTAAAAAATCAAGTTCGTAGCCATCAACTAAGCTATCTCTTTTGGATACAGCTAAATAACCAACCGCTTTATTATTCACTGTAATGGCTGTAGTCATATAGTTTAAATTACTTAAATACCTGCCCACTATTCGCTGTTTATTTTCGTCAAGCAAAGCATAATGAGCAATATTTTCAGGAGGTGGTCGGCGCGCGCCTAAAACAATATGCTCGGATGGTGGTGGCCGGCGCATCATTCGCCCTCTTGGATCAGGGCTTTTTGGTAACTTAGATAAAAACTGGCTGTTTTCTAGTTGCGATTCTATAAGCATTCTAAAGTTTTTGTCGCCGCCAATAACTAACTCCCACGAGGGCGTTTTTTGATACTGCTTTGCAAGTTGTAGCGTAAGTGGTTCTAATGCTTTTATCTCTTTTGCATTAACAAAATCAATAACGCCTTGCCCTATACTCCACTGTATAAGTATTACCATCCCTGCAATAACACTAAAGGTAAAACTAAATAGTATTAAAAAAAGTTTATTATGAATTTTCATTAATGCGTATTTTTAACCTTGCTAGGAAAGCTTTCAAATCGGTATGTTATAAACTCTTTGGTTTGATCATTAACATACAACGTAGCAACTATTTTTTTGCCCTGAGCGGTCCAATACATGTGACCATGATTATTTAAAGTAACCGATACGGTATTTATACCACTTTTAAATAAGTTAGCAGGTAAATGCAATGCATGTCCGTAAATTCGCTGTATTTTAACGCCATTAATATATAAATGAGCGTGGCCTTGTAAAAAACCGGTATTTTCGTTTGTTGTCGCGCTCATCATTTGTTGCATGTTCATGGCGCCCTCAGGAGGCACTGATAAATCATAACGCTGTGTATCTAGAATTAAGTTATAACCCGACATACTATCTTTTAATAACTTAAGGCTCAGTGCCGGTGTGGGTGCAGCGTTTGGTACTGCAATAGGCATATGGCTATGATCCATCATTTCCTGCTGCGCAAAGAGCTTAAAGCTCAATAGCACAGCAGTAGTTAGGATCAATGCGTATTTAAAATAGCGCATAGTTACTCCTTACCTTCTTGGTGGTGGACCCATTGTTTCGCCCGTATCACAGCGACCAATTGAATTATCAGCTAATTGACCTTTAAAACGTGGCCCAATTTGATAAGGGAACGAAGGCTGTAATTTACCATCGCTGTCTAACGAAAGTGTTATGTGGTAGTGATAACCTTTACCATCGTTGGTATCGTGGCCGTTATGCTCATCAAGTTGTGCACCTGCTACTGTTTTTTGGGCGTAGTAATAATCTTCAAAATAATAACCGTCGTCGGCATTTAATGTATTACCTGAAAGTGTTGTTACTTCTGCGCCAATAGCTGGGCCTGTATCGCTTATTTGTGTACCTTGGCTAATATCGTATTGATTGACTAAAGTACAGCTTCGCTCACCTTGCGTACCACAACCGCCCTCGCTTGTTGATGCACCATAATCGCGCATTTCCCAACCGCTTAATGCAAGTTGCCCGTTACTTTCATAAGGGCCATAAAGTGGGTAGCCATCAGCTGCAAAACCATAAATTGGTGAATGCGCATCGCCATCATCTTCAAGTAAATCAGCTAAGCAGCTCGTGTAAAAATGATGATGATATTCTCCGTTAGCAGCGTGTCCGCCACATACATCCACATCGTATTGTTCGGCAATTGGCGCTAACGTATACCAAACATTATTACCGTAGCTCATACCATCGCCCCAATTAAATATGCTGGTGCCATTAACCATTAAACCAACTGTACCTAGGCCAGTTTCACAGGTTTCGGTGTCAGGTAAATCGGTGGGTGTTATTGGAAAGTACGCTTCTACAGCTTGTTCAGTCGGACAACCAGGTCCTGGAGGCCAATAGCCTGCACCGCCTGTATCATTACAATTTTCAGTGCTGCTGTTATAACCTATGTCTTCACCAAAAGAGATTGTTTGCCCTACTGCTGCTGAGGTTACACCGTTATAAAAATCGGTGGCTGCACGTGGGCGGTTATTTAGCGCGTCTACTTGCTCTTGTGTAAGCGTTACGTCATATTTTGGAATATCTGTGGTTTGCACGTACATGTATTCAACGTGAGCATCATCTTGTGCAACGCTAACAACTTCAACTGATTGCACATCTTCAACCACTGCACCATTATTTTGTATATAAGTAGAAGTTGTATCCTTGTTAATTAGCCAACTAGCAAGCTTTGCACTGGTATTGCTAGTATAATCTGATGATGCACGCACAGTAATTGTTACACTATCTATAACAACATCATTAGTGCCATCATCTGCACTGAGTTCAAATATCAGTGCTTCGTCGGTTAATACCTCAGGTGCTACAAACTCTGTTGACGTTGCAGTACTTAAAGATAAACTAACGATTGTGCCCGATGTTTGCGACCAGCTAACCGATACTTCACCATCATCTTCAACCGTAGCGTTTAAATAAACGGTATCACCCGCATTAACTATTTGATCAATACCCGCATTAACTGTTGGAGCTGCATTACTGACTATTTCGCCTTCAATAGTTGCACTTGTTGAATCGCTATTACATGCGCTTAAAGCGATGCAAAGTGCACTTAATGCGAATAACTTAGCTACATTCGAGGTTTTTATTTTAGAGTGCGTTTTCAATGTTTGAACCTTTACATTAACGTTTAATAAAACAAAGTTAACAAGTAAAAGTGCAAACAATGTGCACAAACTAAGGAAGAATCTACATTAAAATTACAATTGTGGCCTTTTGAGCACAAATTTATCTTTGGTTGTACTAAAGTAATCGCCGCCCATTTTGCCCACTGCATTTAATAATTTGGGATCAATATAGCCATTACTCATCACGCTATCGTTTATACAAATACCCACTACATCCAATAACATCATTTTTCCGCCGCCAGGCTCATTGGAAATGCTAATAACCTCGCGTAACTTACATTCAAACCGTACTTTTGAACCGGCAACACTTGGCGCGTTAACTAACAGACTTGGAGCTTGGGCGATGTTAGCTGCATCAAATTCACTTATATCACTAGGATAATTTGCACAACTTTGATTCATTTTTTCAACTAGCTCTTGGCTAACTATATTAACCACACATTCTTTAGTTGCCATTAAATTACTGAGCGTATCTTTATTCGTTTTATCACTTGGGTTTACTTGCGTAACGCTTAAAACAGGTGGTTTGCAGCTAGCCACAGTAAAAAATGAATAAGGCGCAATATTCGCAATACCTTCACTATTTAATGTGCTTATCCATGCAATTGGTCTAGGGCTTATTGCACCTACTAAGTAAGAATAAACATTTTGACTGGTGTTTTCGGTTAGATCTAAAAACATACTTTTCCCTTTAATACATTAAAACTAAATCTTAATTCAAAGTAGTTACGTATAGGCTTGGCTGACTTAGCTAAATAACAAACTAATTTTTATCTCCATTTAAAGCAATAAACAAATTATATGAAAATAAACATAGTGTGGTTTAAACGCGATTTACGTCTTAGCGATCATCAACCATTAAAAAATGCATTTAGTAACGGCTTACCTACCCTACTACTTTATAACTTTGAGCCATTAATGCTTGAAGATGCACACTACAATGAGCGGCATTGGCGCTTTGTATATCAATCAATAGTTGAGTTAAATAATCAACTAACACGCTTTAATGCCTGCGTTTATATATTTAATTTAAACATGGGTGACTTACTTGAATCGTTAAAGACGCAGTTTGAAATAGTTAATATTTTTAGCCATCAAGAAATAGGTTTAAACAATACCTTTGAGCGCGATAAAGCCATTAAAGTGTGGTGCCAACATAACCACATTAATTGGCAGGAGTCGCAAACAGGCGCAGTAATTCGCGGCAAAAAAAATCGTAATAATTGGAACGAGCGCTGGCAGCAAACAATGCAAGCACCTATCGCGGTTCCTAATTGGAAAAGTATAAAAACAATTACCCTCAATAATTACCAAGCACCTGAGCTGCCAAGCGCTTACACCCAAAATCACGACAGTTTTCAACAAGGCGGCCCGCTGCAAGCACGCACTGTATTACAGAGCTTTTTTGCCGAACGTGGTAAAGGTTATCAAAAAGGAATATCAAGCCCAAGTTTGAGCCTAGTACATTGCTCTCGGCTTTCGCCGTATTTAGCCTGGGGGAACATTAGCCTTAGGCAAGTGTACCAAATGGCCTTTGACGAATATTATTCAAAACATCCTGATAAAAGAGGCTGGAAGCGCCCACTTGCTGCGTTTGTATCGCGCTTGCATTGGCACTGCCACTTTATGCAAAAGTTTGAAAGCGAATGCTCTATGGAGTTTTTAGCACTTAATCCGGGTTATCACGTATTTCCGTATCGTGATGACGAACATGTAAAAAGCGATATTGAACGCTGGGCGCAAGGTCAAACAGGTATTCCAATTATTGACGCTTGCATGCGCTGCTTAAAAGCCACAGGTTATATAAACTTTAGAATGCGCGCCATGCTTGTAAGCTTTGTAACGCATCATTTAAATATAAGCTGGCAACAAGCAAGCTTTCCTCTTGCTAATTACTTTTTAGATTTTGAACCAGGAATTCACTACCCGCAAATTCAAATGCAAGCCTCGGTAACTGGCATTAATACTATTAGGCATTACAACCCAATTAAACAATCGGAAGATCAAGACCCAACTGGCTCATTTATAAAAAAGTGGTGCCCCGAGCTTGAAAAACTCCCTATTGAATATTTACACCAGCCTTGGCAACAAACTCCAATGGAAGCGCTATTTAACGATTTTAAGCTAGGGGAAGATTACCCCGAGCCCATGCTTGATTTAACAGCTGCTTCAAAAGCAGCGCGCGAGCGCTTATGGCAATATCGCGAGCGAGCGGATGTTAAACGCGCCATAGGGAGTATTCTTAAAAAGCACGTTGCAATTACAGCAAAAACAAGCCAAGTAAAAAATAAAACCACTAACGATGGCTCATAAAAAGCAAAGCTTACCTCAAAAAACATGCCCCATTTGCAGTAAACATTTTACGTGGCGTAAAAAATGGCAACGCGACTGGGACAATGTTATTTACTGCTCAAAGCGCTGTAAGTGCAACAAGTAATAATAGCTGGCGCTTATCTTGCAATAACCTTATAAATACAACGCTTTTTAGCTATTTTGTGATTATTTTTGCAAATAACACTCACCTAGTATGAAAAGCTTACCGCCAATGCAATAAGGAGAAGATGATGACAATTAAAAAATCTGCAAACTCAAAATGGTCTGGTGATATTAAAACAGGTAAAGGCAGTATTTCTACGCAAAGTGGCGCGCTTAATAATCAACCCTACGGATTTAATACCCGCTTTGAAGATAAACCCGGCTCAAACCCTGAAGAATTAGTAGCTGCGGCGCACAGTGCATGCTTTAGTATGGCATTATCGCTAGCATTAGGTGAAGCAGGGTTTACCGCCGACAACATTGATACCAAAGCGGTGGTTAGCTTAGATGAAGTAGACGATGGTTTTGCTGTTACCCATATTGCGCTTGAAGTTAATGCTAAAATTGCTGATATTGCAAACGAGCAGTTTCAAGCTTTATGCGATCAAACCAAAAAAGGCTGCCCTATTTCTAAACTAATGAATGCTGAAATATCACTCACAGCAAACTTACTTTAAAGCCCTTAACCTAGCTTGCTAGTAATTACATAAATAATTACACCAATAGGCCAAGCATTATGCTTGGTCTACTTCCTAGTTAATCACCTTATTAATTAACCTTTTGATTAATTAAACAATTAACTCACTAAAGTAGTAAATACCTTTTCGTACTTTTATTATGTTTTGCGGAGTTATAATTGATACAAGGTAGATTTACTTAAATAAAAATGATCTTTCTAATACTGAGTAAATTTGTTACTTTTTATTAAAGCTGTTTTCGAATAACCTTCGTATATAGCAATTTTTATTACACTTGCTCCACCAGCTCTTCTATAGATAAAAGCGTAGCACAGTAATTACCCCCTCTAAATTGAAAGGACAATAATAATGGATGATAAAGCAAAAAATTGTGAAAAGGTCTCATGTAGTAATTGCGCAGATTTAGATGAGCTCGGATTTGATTTTACCATGGCTTTTCAACCTATTATTAACTGTAAAACCCAAAGTATTTACGGTTATGAAGCATTAGTTAGAGGGCTAAATAATGAGTCGGCTTATTCTATTATTTCTAAAATTACAGTCGATAATCGCTATACGTTTGATCAACTGTGCCGTATAAAAGCCATTGCATTAGCGGCAAAATTAAAAATAGACTCCATTTTAAGTATAAACTTTCTTCCTAATGCTATTTATAAACCTGAGCGTTGTATTCGCACTACATTAGAAGCCGCTGAAAAGTATAACTTCCCAACAAAAAATATTTTATTTGAATTTACCGAAGTTGAAAAAATTGAAGATACCGCCCATGTAAAACGCGTTGTTAACTATTATCAGTCTCTTGGGTTTAAAACAGCCACTGATGATTTTGGATCGGGTTATTCTGGCTTAAATTTATTAGCCGATTTTCAAACCGATATTATTAAGCTTGATATGGCACTTATACGCGATATAGATAAAGATGCAAAACGCCAAACAATTGTGACTCATTGCTTAAATATGTTTCGCGATCTGGGAGTTATAACATTGGCCGAAGGCATTGAAACATTAGAAGAATATACATGGCTTAAAAATGCGGGTATTGAGCTTATGCAGGGGTATTTGTTTGCTAAACCGGGATTTGAAAGCTTACCAGATGTAAACTTTGCTGACTTAAATTACTAACTTAAGTCAGTAATTTAAGTACCGGCTAATATTTATATTTAGCCGGTATTTTTATGCTCCTTTTATACTAAGGAGAGTAAAGTTACATATTACCTAGCTCTATCATCATCGCAGTGTACATGCGCAAGTTAAGCTTAAGCTGCTCAAGGGTAATAAACTCATGCTCAGAGTGTCCGGTGTAACGCTTACCTGGCATTGATGGGCCAAACGATACCGCATTATCAAATAACTTAGCGTTAGTACCGCCACCAATAGAGACAAAGCCGGCTTGTTGATCACCCGTAAAGTGCTTAAAAATATCAAGTAATTTTTGCGCATGCGGCGCGTCATCAAGTAGCATAGGCGTACCTATAATAGTTTTAACATCACTTAGTGTTACATTGTTAGTGGCTTGCCATTTTGCTAGTGCACTGTCTATTTGCTGCTTTAACACCAACTCTTCTTTGCCCATAGGACGGCGCGCATTTACACTAAGCGTTAGGGCATTTCCCTCTCGTTCAATCACAGTAGGTGCCACTGTCATTGGCCCCATAAAATCATGTTTATAGGCAATATCGCCAAACTGTTTGCCATGAATATCTAAACCAATTAGCTGATTTACAAAGTTAATTAACTGCCCATCGCTATTATTTTCAAGCACTAGACCTTTAAATATTTCGGCTAAATAAGCAATTGCGTTAACACCCGACTCTGGCTCTGATGAATGCGCCGATACGCCTTTTACACTAATTGCGACAGCAGTATCGCTTTGCTGAGCAAAGTTAAACTCTACTTGCTTAAGCGTACTGGCTTTGGCTTTTAATTGAGTAAGTAACTTAGCATCGGCATTATGCAGTACTAGGCTGGCGTCTTCTGGTATTTGGCTTACAAATGCACCACCTGCAACATCACTAACATAAACGCCTGTTTTTGCCGAGGTAGCATTGAACGTTGGCGCAATTAAACTCCAACCTTTTTCAGCCACCACTACCGGGTATGACGCATCAATTGTTACTGCGTACTTTGGCTGCTCATAGGTTTTCATAAACTCAGTAAGCGGGCCCCAATCAGACTCCTCAGCAAGGTAAATCATTAACTCAATACGGTTATTAAGCGTTATGCCTTTATCTTTAATGGCTTTCATGGCGTAAAGCGCTGTCGCTATTGCGCCTTTATCGTCTTCGGTACCGCGGCCAATTAAGCGCCCAGGCTCTGATGTTGTATCAATAATAAATGGGCTTTGCTGCCACTTACTCGCATTAGCTGGTTGCACGTCGCCGTGTGTTACTACGGTTACTTTATCGCTTTGCTCCCCAAGTCCAATTAATACTGTGTAGCCTAAATCCTGATAATCTAAACCCAGCTCGGCCGCTTTCATTTTGAGTAAGGCTTTAAAACCAATAAAGTCGGGATTTTGTGGTGCGCTAATATCGCTTTTATTCACAGTAGGAAATGATACTAAATTGGTTAGTGTATGTACCTGGGCGCTTTGGTAGGTATTTACGGCATAATTGGCAACACTATCAATATTTTTATTTAACTGTGCTTGGGCACTAAACGCAAATAATGCAACACTGGCTAACGCTAACTTTTTCAAAACAATTCCCATTTAATTAATCACTAAGAAACATAATTATAACCTTGTGCATCTCACACAAACAGCGCTTTGCGGTAAAGTCACATAACAACCAGTGCAATTAGTTAAATATTTATATAGTTGCTTTTATACTTGGTGCTATATAATGCGCGCCTTAAAATTATGAGTATTAAACATGAACCGTCGCAAAAAAATCGTTACTAAATTTCAAAAGAAAGACAAGCGCACCAATGCCAAATTACATAAAAGCAAAAAGCCAGGTTATGTATCAAAAGCTGAGCGCGAAAAACTTGAAAAACTTACTGACGAAAAAGTAGAACAAACAACTGAGCAAACCGCTGAACCTGAAGCTGAGCAACAATAAGCGCTTTTAGGCGCTTATTGCTTTAAGTTTTTACGGATCTATTGTGGTAAAAGTAGCGTATCGCTCAATAACCTACTACCACAGTGGTAACTATTAATTTAAAAGCCATAGTAAATTTATATAGCCTTTCTATTTACCGTTTCAACCTTAAAACGCGTAGCTTAATGCTAAATTTAATGATCTTCCTTGTCCTGCTAATTGTGTAAAGCCGGTTGCGTTATCTTGTTTAAACCCAGCAATGCTAACCCCACCTAATGGTAGTTGGTAATACTGATCAAATAAATTTGTTACCTCAACACTTAGCGTAAATGCATCCCACACTGTTTTAGAACTTAAATTAACTAAATGATAGCTATCGGTTTGGTTTTCAAAGCGGTTGTTATCTACTCTCGTTTTAGTATCGACCCATTGCCATAAAAGTGAGTTTTCAACATTACCAACTTGCTGGCTAATACCAAGCTGGGTTTGCAATGGTTTAATTTGATAAAGCGGCTGAGTGCTAGAGTTACCGTCGCGTTTGCCACGGGTGTTAGTTATATTTGCTTTTAACTGCCACTGACCTAACTGTTCAGATTGATAAATACTGGCACTTAAATCTACTTTAGCGCCATATAAAATGGCGTCTACATTAGTAAACTGCAAAATATTGCGACTATTACCGTCAATGCCTGAACTATTAAAGTTCCTTACTATGTCAGCATCAATATAATCACTCACATCGGTATACCAAATATTAGTGCTTAAACGCCAGCTGTCGTCTTTTGCCAATTTAGTATAAGTAGCACTCATTGTATGTGCGGTTTCAACGCCAAGATCTGGGGTGCCAATATAACCATTACCATCGCCGTACCAGCCAATCATGGTGGTTGCCATATTGCTACCCCCCCAACTGTATCGCTCGTATAAGTTTGGCGCGCGATTTTTACGAGCAATACCAAGTTGCAGTTCATCAACGTTAGTTATTTGGTAATTAATTAATACGTTTGCATCAACTACAGTATCGGTTTTATTTCTACTCCCTGCATTAAACGTATTTGCTGCTATAGCGTCACTTGGCCCTATATGCATACCGCCCATGTGCATACCTGTGTTATATGCCTGTACTTCACTTACTTGGGTATTTATATTTTCAATACGCACACCCGTGTTTAACCATAGTTTTTTACTATTTTGGCTTTCATATTCTGCAACAAGTGCAATGCGTTCACGCTTTCCATTATTAATATTTTTATAGTCGTTTGGCCCCATCATGGCCGAGCCTGTAATACTTGGCCACCAATCATCAATACTATAATGGTAATATTCTTGAGCTAGCAATATGCTGCTATCGTTATCTAAATTTATACGCCATTTTAACTGGCTGCTTATATCTTCTGCGTCGGTTTTCATTGGCATCATGCCGATTTTTTCTGCACTAAAAAATCCCATATCGTGTTTTACGCTATGCCAATTTACTTGTCCTGCAAACTCGCTGCTCGCAAATGCTCGTTTGTATTGCGCTGTAACCCCGTAACTGGTGTTATCTGTCATATCCATATACTGATTAGCAAAGCCTTGATACGGAATTTTTTGATGACTAAGCTTAACTACAACCTGCTGTTTATCGTCGCGTATAGCTGCGGTTAAACTGTGATTTTGGGCGCGATACAACGTATCAAGCACTACATCGCCGTTCCCGTCTTCATAGCTGTTTGCATCACTAAACGAGCCCTGATAATTAACGCTAAGTGTATTACTTGCTAAACGTGCACCTACTCCAAAATTACGACCATTGTCAGCAGTGCTGTACTTTGCCGATACATAACCAGAATGCCATGCTAAATCGCTATTTTGAGTGTATTGCGGTGCAATAGAGTTAACACTTATTACACCTGCTATATTATCGCCACCTGCACTTACCGGTGATACACCGGCAACCACATGATAAGACGTAACTTGGTTCGCCGAAATGTAAGACAACGGCGGATTCATTTGATTAGCGCATGCCGCCGTTATTTCTGCGCCATCAACTAATACTTTTACTCTGTCGCCCATTAAACCATTTAAAATAGGTAAATTAGATACGCCACCAGCTGCTGAAAAATCGACACCTAAATCACTTAATAGCGACTCTGTAGAGCCAAGTACTAAATGTTTATTTTGAGCATCCCCATGTACTTCAATCACTTCTAAAGATGTATCGTCGGCAAATACTAAAGGAGATAAAAGCCCACTTGTTAAAAACACTAAAGGTGAGAGTAAGTAAGGTGTACGGTATATTATTTTATGCGCCATTATTTTATTCTTTGGACTGCTATTATTAATGACGTAATTATACTGGATTCACCTTACTTGCATGCGCGACATAATGTCGCACTTTATTAACTATAATCAGCATTTTTAGCCAAGCTTATCTTTTTATATTAGGTTATTTGCCTCTCTAAATTAACCACACGACATTAAGATTTTATTAAAGTAATTAATTTACCTTTAACGGCCAGCTAATAGATGACGCCCTATGTTATTTGGCTTAAAATGGCCGCCTATTTATTCCCAGCATTTACAACAACACTTCTTTTGCTTTTTTCGCAGCAACAACACTTTACAGTTTGCTTGTTGCCCTAGTTTTTATGAATTAAACATTAATCTCAAAGGATTTTTATGACCGCTAATGTAGCGCCGCCATCTAATCAACTTAACCGAACAGCTATATTAATCGTGCTTGCGCTCGGTACTTTTATTTTAGGGTTATCTGAATTTTCGATGATGCCTATGCTGCCACTGATCAGTGAAACTTTTGGCTCAACGCCTTCGCAAAGTGGCTACGCTATAAGCGCTTATGCTTTAGGTGTTGTTGTTGGTGCGCCCATTTTAATGTTAACTACTGCGAATATGAGAAAACGCAAAGCGCTGCTTATATTTTTAAGCTTAATGTGTATTTCTAATAGCTTAAGCGCTTTTGCAACGTCACTTGAGCAATTGGTATTGTTTCGCTTTTTAAGTGGCTTGCCCCATGGTGCTTATTTTGGTGCAGCTATTTTATTAGCCTCTGAAATTGCCCCTGCAGGTAAGCGTGCAAGCTTTATGTCGAAAGTTTTTATGGGTTTGACCATTGCCACCATTGTTGGCGTACCTGTGGTAACTTTAGTAGGACAAAACTTAAGCTGGCGTTACTGCTTAGCCGGTGCAGGTGTTTTAGCTTTTATTGCTTTTATTTTTGTATATAAAGTTGTGCCAAATATTGAAAACACTAAACCATCTAATTTACTTAATGAGTTTGGAGTATTAAAAAACAAGCTGGTTTGGTCTATTTTGGGTATTGTAATTATTGGTTTTGGTGGGGTATTTTGTATTTATACCTATGTTGCCGATACTATTTTAGAAGTAACCGAAACAGCGCCCTACACCATTTCGATTGCTATGGTGATGTTTGGTATTGGCTCAACATTAGGTAATTATGTATTAGGTAAAGCGGCAGATAAATCAGCAATTAAAACAACTGGCTTAGTACTAGTTTGCACTATTGTATTTGCCTTTGCTTATGTAACCGCAAGCTATAACATTTGGCTGCTTTATGGGGTTATATTTTTTATTGGCTGCAGTTTAGGTTTAGCAACGCTAGTACAAACCTTACTAATGGATGTGTCTCCTAATGGGCATGCCATGATAGGCGCGTTAGTACAGTGTGCTTTTAATGTTGCTAATGCAATTGGCCCTTGGGTTGGAGGCATTGCAATTGCGCAAGGTGCCGCGCCAAATCAAACAGGCTATGTTGCCGCTGCTCTTTTTGTTGGTGGGTTTATTATGTGGTTACTTAGCTACTTACAAATGAGCAATAAATCGTTTGTAGCAAAAGAGGCTTAATAGTTAACTAAAAAGAGCCGCTAATTTGCGGCTCTTTTTATTTTTAATTACTAAGTGTAATTAAACACTTAACGATGCCATATCAATAACAAAACGATAACGAACGTCAGACTTTTCCATTCGCTCATAAGCTGTATTTATTTCATCAATATTGATCATTTCACATTCGGGTAATACATTATGCTCGCCACAAAAATCAAGCATTTGCTGCGTTTGTGCAATACCACCAATAAGTGAGCCTGCAATACGGCGACGCCCCATTAATAATGGCACTGTGCTTAGCTCATCAACCGGGCCAACCTGACCAACAATAACCAGCGTACCATCAATATCTAGCAGTGGTGTGTAAATAGATAAATCGTGCTTTACCGGTACGGTATCAATAATAACGTCGAAGGCTGACTGCGCACTTTTCATTGCATCATCGTTTGACGACACTAAATAATGCTGGGCACCTAGTTTAACCGCATCGTCTTTTTTAGACTCACTACGGCCAACTACCGTAACGCTTGCGCCCATAGCGACAGCGTTTTTAACCGCCATATGGCCAAGACCACCTAAACCAACTACAGCAACACGACTGCCTTTTTTAACGCCCCACTTATGTAATGGCGAGTAGGTAGTAATGCCTGCACACAACAGCGGTGCAACACGCGACAGCTCTAAGTTTTTAGGTACTGAGAGTACGAACTCTTCACGCACTACAACATGTTTAGCATACCCACCTTGGGTCATATCGCCGTTAACACGATCTGTTCCTGCGTATGTGCCTACCATGCCTTCACGGCAAAACTGCTCTTCGTTATTATCGCACTGATCGCAACTTTTACATGAGTCGACCATACAGCCAACAGCAACCGTATCGCCTTGCTTATATTTTGTAACGTCGCTACCTACCGACATAACCTTACCAACAATTTCGTGTCCGGGTACTAACGGGTAGCGACTACCGCCCCAATCATTACGTACCGCGTGCAAGTCTGAATGACAAACTCCACAGTATAATATTTCAATTTCTACATCGTTATTTCGTAAATCGCGGCGCTCAAAAGAAAACTCGGTGAGTTCTGAACCTTGGCTTTTTGCTGCATATCCTACTGTTTTCATAATAACTCCATAGTATGTTAAAAATATAAATACCAAATAAGTATACTTGCTTAGCTGTGAACACTAACTGATGATAAAAAACCCAAGCCGTACGCTTGGGTTCCATTTGATTGTTGGTAACTTAATTGTTAGTAACTTAACATTTAGGTTTGCCCTAATTATTTTGCCAGTACCGCGTTTAATTCATCTACAAATGTATGAATACGCTCTGCATTTTTACCTAAATCACTGCGACCAATACGCGACTTACTACGAATATCAACAAAACGCTGAGAGCCTTCATCTTTAATACGCACCACTATATCGTCTTTAAAACCAAACCAGGTGGTGGTCTCGGTTGCTTCAACAATCCCTTGGCTAGCATCGCTATTAACTAACTCCCAACCCAAATTTTTAATCGCTTGCACTGTAGCCACTACTAGCTCACTTTTTGGGTAAGCATAATTAAGGGTAGTCAGTTCTGGGTAAGCTTTAAGCTGTTGCGCAGCCGTTTCTGCCCCGGCATAGGTCACTGGGTTTGGCGCATCGGCACGCAGTGGTGCAATAGCTACAAACTTTGGTGGATTAACTACGTCTGTCGAAATATCATGAATTGGCGGCACACTTTTCGCTTTATCCATCATATTAAGCGGCATAAAAATAGCAATACCCGCAAATATAACAGCCACTACAGTGCTACTTACAGTGGCTGTTTTACGCATAAATATAACCTGCACCAAAAGTAATACAAGCGCAGCTCCCCCCACGTAAACACCAAACCTAAATCCAGCAAATGCAGTGCCTAACTCAACAACACCAAATTTATATAATGGCCCGGGTAATACAACCATTAAAAAGGCGATTAAACTCACCAAACTTACTAAAACTTTCATTAATTTACTCCATTACATGAATTTTTTATTCGCAAACAGTTTTATACTGTTTGCGATGGAATTTGGGTTACATTAATAACGAATTAAACCATAAAATCTAATGTCGACTGATTAAAGTATCTTAAGTTTGGAAATATATCACCTAATTCTGATGCAGGAACACCAAACCACTTAGCTAGTGTGGCAAAATATTGCTCATTTGCAACACTTGGTATTAATCGCCCTCGGCCGGTATCTTGTGGTCCGCCTAAATGTTGAGTTAATAACTCCCCATATATATTGGCGCCTTTAACTGCGCCTCCCATAACGATTTGGTTTCCTGCCCAACCATGATCCGTGCCATCGCCATTAGATGTTAGCGTACGGCCAAAGTCCGACATAGTAAACGACGTTACTTTGTCAGCCATATTCAGCTCATTCATCGCACTATTAAACTCGTTAAGTCCTTGTGCTAGTGTGCTAAGCAATGCAGGGTGAGTATTCAATTGATTATCGTGTGTATCAAACCCTCCCATAGAAACAAAAAACACTTGGCGCTGCGTACTTAACTTTGCTTGCACACTAATCGCCTTAGTTACCGCAGCTAGTTGCTTCGACAACCCTGTATCGCTAAATGAGGTAATAAGTTCAGGGGCGGCTTCAAGCGCACTATTCATTGTTTGGGTATTTCTAATCGCCGAATTAAAACTATTAGCGTAAGCACCCGTTAATGGATGATTCGTATTACCCATTATACGGTTCATAATATTGGTTACATGCTCAGTTCTTGGCTGATAACCGCCAAAAGCGTTTACTTTACTTATACCGCTTTTATTAAGCGAAAACGCCTTAGTTTGCGCGCCTGTTTGCCAAAGATTGGTGCCATCGAGCGATATGTTTGCAGCAAACTGATCTTGCTGATTTAAGCGCTCTAGCAAACGCGCTCCCCAACCATTATTTAGCGATTCCTTTTCACGACCATACATCCACGCTGCTTGTTGATTGTTATGTGAAAACAAGTGTTGAGGCAGCGGTACTGCTTTATTTTTATAATCGTCAAGCGTGGTTGGTGCAAGCAAAGTACCTACTCCGCCAACAAATGCCAAGTTAGCCGAATCAAACACACTTTGCATGGGTGCAAGCGCTGGGTGCAGCCCTACACCACCAGCAAACGACGAATTAGTATTAAGCGCAATAGGCGAAGCAACCGCCAAGTTTTGCCTGCTTTTTTCATACAAATTTCGTTGCTCGCCCTCTAACGGCATTAGCATATTTAGTGAATCGTTACCGCCATATAAAAATATACATACTAGGGCTTTATAATCACCCAATTCAATAGCATTTGTTGAACCCGCTAATGCTTGAAGTTGTAAGCTGGTTAGCGCCGCTGCCGACACCCCGCCTTTTAAACATAATGACAAAAATTGCCTTCTATTTATGCTCATTATGCCTCTCCTAATACTGCAAATTAAATTCAGGTGAAATAGCAATCATATAAAGTAAATACGATACCCGCTGACGATCTTGATTATCAATAAAATAGGCACTTAAATCGAGTAACGCCTGGCGTGTTTCGTGGCTCATTGAACCGGCAAAATACAACACATTGTACTGATCAAGTAACGACTCTATGCCATAATTTTTTAGATGGTTCATATCGTTTTTAATATAGACGTATAGTAATTTTGGACTTAAAGATGTTTTTCCTTCAGCCGCATTCCACACTAAATCTGCAAAGTGCTTATTCATTATGCCAATTATTGTAGAGTCATTTGCTATTTGTAACTCTGGAGCAACTAAGCCATCACTACGTAAATAAACAGGTTGGTAATCGGGCCTGTAAAAGTTAAATACTGAGGGCGACTTCATTGGCCCCTGTCCATAGGTATTGTATAAACCCCACGTGTTGTAATAACCGTTACCGGTTTTAGCATCTAGATTTCGCCAAAACTGTATTGTGGTTATCAGTGGCTCTTTTAGTTTCCCTTGATAATTTAAAACACTGCCAAAATGGCGTGCCTCATCATCTAAATAAATAGCCTTTATTACCGCGGCTAAATCTCCTCGTACTCCAGCGCCGTTATCATTAAAAACACGAGCAACACGGGTAACATATTGCGGTGTTGGGTTTGAGGTAATTAAACGCTGTATGAGTTGTTTACTAATAAATGGCGCTACATTATTGTGATTAAATAGGTTATCGAGCGCTATTTGCAGTGTTTCTTCTGGTCCGTAGCCCTCGGGGATAATTTCGCCATTTAACAATGTTTTTTGTTTACTAGAGTGATACTCGCTAAACGCTTTCATTGGATTTACATAATCACGTTTTTTTTTCTTAAAAGTTTCACTAGCTGCAAATGTCCACCCAGTAAAAACGCGCGCAAATCCTTCTATTTGAGCCTGACCGTAGGTGGCAATTGTATTACCTTGCGCATCAAGCTTTGGAGTAGCGTCTAAATTTAACTCTTCAAGGCCTATTGTAAATAACTGCATTACTTCGCGGGCGTAGTTTTCATCTGGGCGAATATTAAGCTCATCATTTGCCTTTTCATTCCCTAAATGGCTTAAAAAAGTACCCATAATTGGCGACAGCGTTACGTCTTCTAGTAGCTCTCTATAGTTACCAAAAGCATGTTTAAGCAAAATATCGTAGTAAGTGATCATGCCCTCGGGCTGATTACCTACATTACTACTTGCATCCGACACAACCAATATTTGACTCAATGCAAAGGCAACACGTTGGCGTAGTTGATCGTCGCTATGCAACACCCCCTTCCACCACGCATCAATCCTATTAATATACTGAAATTTGTTTTCATCAGGGCTTTTCACTAAATAACTACGATGGTAGTTAATTGGTAACGCCATTTGTTGCTCAAGCCACTGCTGTTCGCTTAACCCTTGAGCTTGGCGTATTTCACTTAATGTGGGGCCCATACTGCCTTGCTGTAATATACGTGCGGCAGCAGTTTCATCCATACTATTACGCGCAACAAAACTCACAGTTTTAACGTTGGTAGCCCCTTCATTATCGGTTGCCGTTACGCTAAAAGCGTACTCCATTGCTGCATGACTTTGCGCATCTGGTAAAGTAATAGTGATACTACTGGCATTTACAGGTGCATTAAGTACTTTAAGCCCCGCAGTTTGTTCCCACACAACACTACTGATAACGCCATCGGCATCGCCAACTGTTGCATTTAAATCAATAGTTTGACCTTTAACTATATCGTTTTTGATATTGGTTATTGATAGGGAGGGGATTTTATTTGTGCTTATAACTGGTGTCTCATCTGAGCCAGAGCCACCGCAAGCACTGATAAACAAAGCAGAGCTTGCTAGTAAAAAAGTTCTATAGTACATGTAAATTTGTTCTCACCTTTAATTAAAGCACAACAGTGCTTACTGCAATTAACACATCAATTGAAACATAAAAATTACATACTTACTCTTTATTTTTTGTAACCGAAACTTGACTAATTAGCAAAAATGCACAAACTACGGGGGTTAAACTAGCCAGAGCCTTATTATTTATGAAAACAGAAATTAGCTATCGTTTTGAATCTTCTCAAGTTGCCAACCGATTTATACATCTACTTAAAAATTGGCCCATTAATGATGTAAAAACAAAATTATTTAATGGCGGCAATTGCGTAAAGGTTAATTATGACTATGACGAGAGTGGTTTTGACTACACAGTTGCAGAGCTTGACGATTTAGCCGAAACACACGGCGGTAAAGAAATTTAAAAACAATGCTTATATATTTTGAAGTGTTTTTGGCTGGATCTACTTTTTTAAAACGGATGGATTGTTGATTAGTAACTATAAATTAAACAAAAAAAGCACTATGGTTTAATTAAACCATAGTGCTGCTGTTTATCGTTATTTATCGAAATGAATAACAGTGCGAATACTTTCGCCTCTGCGCATTAAATCGAACGATTCGTTAATATCTTCAAGTCCCATTGTATGGGTAATAAAGTCACTTAACTTAAATTCACCCGCTAAATAACGTTCTACATAATCAGGTAATTCGCTGCGACCTTTAACCCCACCAAATGCTGAACCTCTCCATACTCTACCCGTTACCAATTGGAACGGACGGGTTGAAATTTCTTGCCCCGCACCAGCAACACCAATAACCACAGACTCGCCCCAGCCTTTATGGCAGCACTCTAGCGCAGAGCGCATTAGGTTAACATTACCAATACACTCAAACGAGTAATCAACACCGCCATCGGTCAACTCTACAATTACATCTTGAATTGGTTTGTCGTAGTCTTTAGGGTTAATAAAGTCGGTAGCGCCTAGTTTTTTTGCTAATTCAAACTTACTTTCGTTAATATCTATAGCAATAATTCGGCTCGCTTTAGCCATAGTTGCGCCAATAACTGCCGACAGGCCTATGCCACCAAGGCCAAATATGGCTACTGTTGCGCCTTCTTCAACTTTTGCAGTATTCATTACCGCGCCCATGCCGGTTGTAACACCACAGCCTAATAAACACACCTCTTCTAATGGTGCAGATTTATTAACTTTTGCTAACGAAATTTCTGGTAATACCGTGTATTCAGAGAAAGTTGAACAACCCATATAATGAAAAATTGGCTGGCCGTCTTTGTAAAAACGAGTGGTGCCATCAGGCATTAAGCCTTTACCTTGAGTTTCACGAATTTTTTGACACAAGTTAGTTTTACCCGATAAACAAAACTTACACTCGCCACACTCTGGTGTATATAAAGGAATAACGTGATCCCCAACTTTTACACTCGTTACGCCCTCGCCAACTTGCTCAACGATACCACCGCCTTCGTGGCCTAAAATAACCGGAAAAATCCCTTCAGGATCATCGCCAGACAAAGTAAAAGCATCGGTATGACAAACTCCAGAGGCAATAACTTTAACTAATACTTCGCCCTTGCGCGGCAGCATTACGTCAATTTCTTCGATAGATAAAGGCTGTTTTGGACCCCATGCTATGGCGGCTTTCGATTTTATAAACTTATCTGACATCTCGTTCTCTCTTAATTAATAAATTATTTAATATAAATGAACGTAAACACGTATTTTAGTTTAGTTCAGTTACCTTAATAATGCGCTGCTGCATATTATTTTTGGCTTAGAATTATGCTATTCATTTTAAAGCAATTAATGGCTATGCCCTTGCGATAGGTTAATCATTGCAATGCCTATGGCCACCAATGCCATTCCTAACCAAGTGGATAGATCTAAATGCTGTTTATATACAAGGGTAGATAGTAGCGTAACGGTAACAATAGCTAACCCTGCCCACATCGCATGCACAATACCTACAGGCATGCCTTTCATTGCTTGGCCTAAAAAAACAAACGCAGCCAAATGGCCCAATAACACCACTATGCTGGGCAGTAACCTAGTAAAGCCATCTGTTTGTTTTAATGCCACATGCGACATTGCTTCTGCAATAACACCTAAAAATAAAAATACCCAACTCATATTTTTTCCTATTTATTTTGCGAGCTGTTGTATTAATGTCGATAACGTTATATCGACGATTTAACTTATTCACAGCATGTTTGTGTTGATGGCTGCTATTATATTTGTTTCTGTAAAAATGATAATATGCTATTTTTGAAATTAACTTGTACATATAGGTAACAATCATGCAGTGGGAAGGTATTAGTGAATTTGTACACGTTGCTGAAAATGCCAGCTTTACGCAAGCCTCAAAAAAAATGGCAATATCTACAGCGCAAGTAAGCAGGCAAATTAGTGCGCTCGAAAACCGGCTGAATGTGAAGCTGTTTTATCGTACTACGCGCAAAGTGTCGTTAACTGAAGAAGGCCGAGTGTTTTATCAGCATTGCCGCAGCGTGCTTGATGGCTTAGATGCTGCAGAGCGGGCTATAACTAATTTACAAACAACGCCCCAAGGTAAAATAAAGCTTACGGCTTCGGTAATTTATGGAGAGCAGCAAGTACTGCCTTTGGTTTCTGACTTTATGCTGCAATATAGTGAGGTCGCGGTTTCTGCTTACTTGAGTAATCAACAAATTGACTTAGTTGAAGGCGGATACGATTTAGCTATACGTATTGGTAAGCTGGCCGACTCGTCAATGATGGCAAAAAAACTCGGAACCAGAACCAGTTATGTGTGCGCATCGCCAGAATATCTGGAAAAACACGGCATACCACATGCAATTTCTGAACTGAGTAAACATAGTTGCCTACTAGGCACGCTTGATTATTGGCACTTTATGGAATCGGGAAAAGAAAAAAACATTCGCGTTGCCGGTAAGCTAAGATACAACAGTGGCTATAGCCTAGCGGATGCAGCATTAAAAGGATTAGGAATAGTACAACTGCCCGATTACTACGTGCAAAATCACCTGCAAAGTGGTGAACTAATTACCTTATTAGATAGCTATCGGGTGCCTGATGAAGGCATTTGGGCCATATACCCTCATAATCGTCACTTATCGCCAAAAATAAGGTTATTGGTCGACTATTTAGCAAAGCATCTTAGTTAGTATTTACGTACTTGAATAATATTAATCTCGAATTTAACTGTGAGGTTAATATTATTACTTCAACTAAGTACACGCTCACATTTTACTTTTCACTTTGTTAGTTGCAATACTGGTTGCAGGGCTATCGGGCCAAAAATGCTTGGGGTAACGCCCTTTCATTTCTTTTTGTACATCGCGATAACTGGTATTCCAAAAGTGCGCTAAATCTTGAGTAAGTTGCAACGAGCGTTTCCCCGGCGACAATAACTCCATCAGCAGTGGCAATTTCCCCTGCGCCAACAACGGCGTGCTGGTCATACCGTATACTTCTTGCATACGTACACTGAGCTTTGCAGGGCCTTCAAGCTGATATTCAATCCTAATATTAGAGCCGCTCGCTACCGTTAAACGCAGTGGCAGTAAGCTTTTTAAGGCACTTTGTTGTTGCCAGTCAAAACAATTTTGTAATGCCTCAAAGTAGTTAAACTTTTTAAGCTGCTCCAGGGTTTTAATATCTTGTAAAAATACACCTAGCCACTGCGGTGCCGTTTGAATAAGTTGTTGCTCGTTAATTTTCGGAAACTTTTCGCTCATTAGCTTACTTGCTAAGCTCATTCTAATTAATAGTTGCTCAGCGTCTTTTTGTTCATTAAACAGTGCAAAGCCATGTTTAGTAAATAAATTTAACCATGCTTTGGCGCGCTCACTTTTATCGAGTTTTTGCGCACTTGGCTGGCTAGTAAGCGTAATAGCGCCAAGTTTCACTTCATCTTGATGGATAAAGCGTGCGGTTTTTTCATCAAACTCACAGCGAGTTTGCATGCTAAATAAATGCGGCAAATAAGCTTGCAGCTCAAATGGGCTAAGTGATGTGGCACTAAAAATACGCCCGCCTTTGTGCCCGCCCATAGTGGCAATTGCAAGGTAGTCGTCGTTATGCCAGTAATCGCGGTTTAGCTCAGCGCCTGCACCATTGGCAAGTAAGTATCCACTGCCACGCTTTTTCGCGATTCGATCGGGGTAAGCAAGCGCCACCAGCAAGCTTAAGTGCCCGGTATTTAAATCGCCATTTGACTCTTTTACTTTTAAGCGAGTTTGCCAATATTTTAATTGCTGCTTGAATACCGGATGCGGCCGTTGTTGTTGGCTATGCAGCGCTAAGCTTAGCTCATTAGCAGTATTAACTCGGCTTTCAAGTAATGCCACCAAATAAATAGCGAGTCGATAAATACCGGGGAGTGCTTGCTCTAATGCCTGCGCTTTTAATAGCATATGCGCCAAACGAATATCAGCGCCAAAGCCTAACATTTTACTGCCAAGCGGTGTGAGCTTGCCTTTGCTGTCTATGGCTTCAAGCATGCTAAGTAAGTTACTTGCCTGTATGCCTTGCTGCTCAGTAGGCTTATCAAGCAAGGTTAGCTCCTCAATGCTTGCCCCCCACTGCTTAGCTTCTAGCATTAGTTGGCTTATGTCTGATGTGAGTATTTCGGGATTGTCGTGACTATTACGGCGCTCAAAAGTTTGCTTAGAGCCAAGCCTATAAACCACACCTGGCTCTATTCGCCCTGCACGCCCTGCACGCTGCACTGCCGATGAGCGCGATATGCTTTGTGTTGTGAGTTCAGTAACACCGGTTTTTAAATTAAAGGTCGCGGCGCGGCGTTTACCGCTATCAATCACAATCCTTATGCCTTCAATGGTTAAGCTAGTTTCGGCCACATTGGTAGTAAGTACCACCTTGCGCATTCCTTCAGGCGCAGGAGCAATAGCTGCTTGCTGGTTGGCTTTATCTTGCTCGCCAAATAGCGTTGCCACTATACAATTGTTTGGTAAGTCAGTGAGTGCTTGTTGTACCCTGAGTATTTCGTGCTGCCCTGGTAAAAACACCAACGCGCTGCCTGTTTGCTCACTCAGTGCTTGTTTTATTATAGTGGGGATTGCATCAAGCCAGCGGCTTTCATCTTTTATGGGTATATATACTTCATCTATTGGATAGCTGCGCCCATTTGATTGAATTACAGGGCAAGCAAAAAACTCAGTGTAGCGCTGGGTATCAAGGGTTGCCGACATCAACATTATGGTTAAATCTTCGCGCAGCGCACTTTGGGTCTCTAACGCAAATGCCAATGAAGTATCGGCTGCAATGGAGCGCTCATGAAACTCATCAAATATCAGTAAATCAACATCGCTAAGCTCAGGATCGTTTTGCAGCATACGAGTAAGCATGCCTTCGGTAACTATTTCAAGGCGCGTATTAACACTTACTTTGCTCTCACCTCTTATACGCAGGCCAACACTTTGGCCAACACTCTCGTTTTGACACTTTGCCAAGTAACTAGCAATATTACGCGCAGCTAAACGACGCGGCTCTAGCATTACAATACGTTTAAAGTGCCCATCACGCATAAGTTGCAGCGGCAACCAAGTAGACTTACCTGCACCCGGCGGCGCTTGCAGTAGCGTAATTGGGTTGCTTTGTAATGTTATTACGAGTTGTTGATATATGTTTTGAACCGGCAGCACAGCTATTTACCCTAAATTGCTTTACCGGCATTGTAACAAAAAACCGCAGCGTGACTGCGGTTGATGTTTAATAATTAATACTCTTTTACAAGCAACTAAGCTCAATAGGTTGCCCATTAGCTACCCACTTTCTACCTATTAACTCTCTACTAGCTACCCGATACCATTCTAATTCGCTCTGCGGGTACGCGCAATTGCTGCATTAAATACACTTTAAACGACTCTGCATAAGGCTGATCATCTACGGCTTTTTGCATGCATAATAGCCAAGCTTCACTTTCGGCAACGCCTACCGCCAAGTGTTTATGCGCCTGGGGAATGTTAATGCTGCCAAAATGCTCCGCGTACAGCTTAGGTCCGCCCATCCAACCTGACAAAAAGTAAGCTAACTTTTTACGCGACTGCGACAAGTCTTTACTGTGCATATCTCTTATGTGCTTAGCCTCTTTTAACTGTTGCATATAATCATAAAATGCATCAACCAGCTGGGTAATACCTACTAACTCCCCCGCCATTTTGTAAGAGCAATCTCCTACGCCATATTCACACACTTTAGTATCCATAACTCACTCATACCGTCTGTTTTATCGCAACATAATAACTTAAAACCTATATTGGATAAGCAATTATTACAAACTGCTATGTATATTTTGTATGCATTTAAAGAAGGACCACATAATTACACCCACCTTTTAGCCTTACTCTATTTATGATTGATATTAAGCTACTGATATTAATTACAAAAAATATTTATGCTTTTTTTTGGTATACGACTTGCTACTTTATAGTTGACTGTTAATTTCACTAATCTAAAGTAAGGAGCTACTTATGAACAGCGATCGTATCAAAGGTAATTGGAAAGAACTTAAAGGTAAAGCGCAACGTAAATGGGGCGACATAACCGACGATGATTTAGATAAAATTGAAGGTAGCCGCAAAGAGTTAGTTGGCAAAATTCAACAGCAATACGGTAAGTCGAAAGAAGAAGCCGAACGCGAAGTTGATGAATTTGAAAAAGACCATTAATTTTAAGCTATTAGCTACTTTAAAATAAACCGCCTTTGTTGGCGGTTTTGTTTTTGGCTAAACATTAATGAGCACTTATCACATCTTCAGCTAATAGTAGCTCATCGCCTTTATATACTTCGAGCCAACCTGGCGGTGATGTATCGCAACCAATAATAGTTACCTGTAACACATAACTATAACGACCATTTTTAAACGTATAATTATGATTGCCACCACTGCCTTCAAATGTAATATCGCCATTTAGTAAAACCATATCAGGCTTGTCGCTTGGCTTTTTATCAATACCCCACACTGCATAACGAAAATTATGATCGCCTAAATCATCAACACGAATATGGTAGTTAGCTGTTTTCCAATCGAGTACTGGCTTTTCAAAAGTATTGATACTTGCATGCAAAGATTGCTTACCTTGTTCAATTAAGCTTTTAGCCAGTACCTGCTCTTTTACATTTTGCGTATTTACAGCAATAATTTTACCGTCGGTATCTACCCACATAACGCCGTTATTTAGCATAATGCCGCGCCAACCTACACAATCCCAATCGGTATCAATGTTTGAACTGGCAATAACTGCGGTGAGTTCATCGTCAAACACTTCATCAAAGCGGTTAATAAGCTCAGCCTCATCTTTAATGTCAGGTATAGGATATAGAAACATAGAATGAAGAAACATAGAATGACACCCACCCTAATAATTAATCCCTTTGGAGAAGAAACATAGAATGACACCCACCCTAATAATTAATCCCTTTGGAGAAACATAGAATTACACCCACCCTAATAATTAATCCCTTTGGAGAAACATAGAATGACACCCACCCTAATAATTAATCCCTTTGGTGTTTATCTAAATAAACATTGCTGAGCTTAAAATCCCCTTAGCTTTGACAATCTCTCTGCTTATTAAAATAATATTCAAATAACGCTGTATTTAACTGCTTTTTATTCATTTTTAGGCATGCGAAATACTGTGCTTTCACAGTGAGATGGAATTACGGAGAGTTTTTGAAGTAACGCTTTAAGCCAGTAGCTTTTCGCAATTACTAACGTTGGCGCGCCGCTTTCTGTTTAGGTGTTCGCAGTATCCTTCGTGCGACGCTGGGCGACCTACTGCACCATGAAATACGCGACTAAATTGTGTGGTGAGTTTTAGCCAGTTTTCGGGGGTAATGTTTACTCTTTGTAACAGGGGTAAAGTGCTGCTTTCGATATAGCCTGCTTTACCTTCGCGTATACAACGCCCGGTTAATTCTACTAGTTCAAGGTAAGATTTAAGCGCAAAGGGTAATCCTTTTGCCATGTGCTTTTTGGGTTTACCTGAAAAACGCAGGAGTTGCTTCGGTTGCTTACCTACAGTGGCACTTTCAATGCGTATTTTTACGCTGGTATGCTCTGATGTTTCTGGTGTTGTTGCTGCCTTTGCTCTTATTGGGTTTAAGTCAACATATGCCATACAGGCGATTAATGCGGCTTCATCTAAGAGGGCTTGTGATTTAAAACGTCCCTCCCAAAACCGTCCGGTACAGTTATCTTCTTTATTAGCTCTGCGCGCAATGTCTTCATTTAATAAGCGCATAAACCAACTGATATTAGCTAAGCGTTCTCGGTACTCAATGATTGTTTCATTTAGAAAGAGCCATTCAATTTTACTTAGCTCTTCACCTTGCAGGTATTTGTTAGTGAGTACAGTGCCTTTACAAAGCCTGTGCCACCGCTGAATAATGGCTTTATCGGTTAGTCGCTTGGCTTTTTTATCATCAACATAGAGTACTAAGTGGGTGTGATTACTCATTACTGCATACGCGCACACATCGATACAAAATACGTTAGCGAGGGCAAGTAATTTGCTTTCAACCCACCCTCTGCGATGTTCATACGATTGATTAGTAAAGTTGTCTACGCCGCATAAAAATGCACGGCGTACACAGCGCGAAATACAGTGGTAGTATTTTGTATCGACCAAACTAACCTGACGTTTTCTTGCGATAGCCATGTGACACCCTGCTTAATTATTGCACTAAAAAGAGCATAGTTAATTACACTGATATTACAAATATTAAGGTGGGTGTCTGTTCAATTTTTACCATGGTATTATTTATAAGATCTATATAATTATTGGAAATTAATTTAATGTTAAGATGCTTCACCGCTATATCTACAATATTGTTACTCTCTGGTTGTGCTAACAATGCAATTGTTGAGCTTCAAAAACTAGATTCAAAAAGTTTAACAAACAAAAATATACAAATAATCGATGATGGTAAAACTAAAGATTCAATTAAACATATCATTGCTGGCAAGTTAGATAAATACGGCTTTAAATATCAAATTGTCGATATTTCACAGTCTAACTCTAACGTAACAAATAACCCTAAGCTGACTTACTCTGCAAACTGGTGGTGGGACATGGCTAGTTATATGCGCTATTTGAACATTGAGATAAAAGACAACAGCCAAACTATCGCACTGGTAAAAATTGACACCGTGAAGTGTGGTGGTTTTGACAAGTTTGGTTCAGCCCAACGACGCACTGAGATCACCTTAGATTTACTCCTAAGTGACTTGAGCAAAGAAGAAGCCAATGAACTGATTTGTCTTGGTGGCCAACCCAAAAACTAATCTAAAAAATTGAATAATAAAATTAATGTGTTGTGGCCAATTAATTCTAGACACTGAATTAATTGGTCACAATAGTTGTTAAAAACGAGCCTAATTTGGCTCGTTTTTGTTTTACTGATAGCTGACCGCTTCGCTTTTACTCCGGCTCATACCCCAAGTTAGGCGATAGCCATCTTTCAGCTTCCTCTAACGTCATATTAGTTCGCTTAGCGTAGTCTTCTACTTGATCGCGTTGTACTGCGGCTACTGCGTAGTATTTTGCCTCTGGGTGTGAAAAGTACCAGCCCGAAACAGCAGCCCCTGGCCACATGGCGTACGAGCTGGTTAGCTGCATGCCAATACGTTTTTCGGTGTCGAGCAACTGCCAAATTTTCTTTTTCTCGGTGTGTTCTGGGCACGCTGGGTAGCCTGGCGCAGGGCGAATACCTTGGTAGTTTTCACGTATTAGCTCATCGTTTTCTAAGTTTTCATCTGGTGCAAAACCCCAGTATTCTTTACGTACTTGCTCGTGTAGGTACTCGGCAAACGCTTCGGCGAGCCTGTCGGCAACGGCTTTAATCATTATTTTGTTGTAGTCGTCTTGCTGGGCGTCAAACGCATTAGCTAGGTCGTCTTCTTCCAACCCCCCCGTTACTGCAAATGCGCCAAAGTAATCTGGCGTACCTTTTGGGGCTATATAATCAGCTAGGCAGTAGTTAGCAAAGTCGGTTTTTTCGGTTTGCTGGCGTAAATGGCACGAGGTAGTTAACACCTCTTTGCGTGTTTCGTCTGTGTATATTTCTATGTCGTCGCCAACGCGGTTTGCCGGAAATAAACCAATTACACCCAGTGGTTGCAAACTGCCTGCTTTTTCAAGGTCGTCTAACATGTCGTTGGCGTCTTTAAATAAGCTTTGCGCTTGCTCGCCAACTACTTCATCGGTCATTATGCGCGGGTATTTACCAGCAATTGACCAGGTCATAAAGTATGGCGTCCAATCTATGTATTTACGCAAAGTAGTAATTGATACGTTTTTAAACTCTTGCACGCCAAGCTGTTTAGGCACTGGTGGTGTGTAGTTATCCCAATCGAGTTTTGCAGCGTTATCGCGAGCACGCTGAATTGTCACTGGTTTTGAGCGTGGTTTTTTACGCGCTTGTTGCTCGCGTACTTTCACGTACTCGGCTTGTGTTTTTTCTAAAAAGTCACTTTTGTGCTCTTTCGATAATAAGTTTGAAACCACACCCACTGCACGGCTGGCGTTACTCACATACACTACGCCTTTATCGTACTGAGGCTCAATTTTAACGGCGGTGTGCGCTTTTGATGTAGTAGCACCACCAATTAACAGCGGCAGTTCAAAACCACGACGTTTCATTTCTTTGGCTACGTGTACCATTTCGTCAAGCGATGGGGTAATTAGCCCCGATAAACCAATAATATCAGCTTTTTCGTCGATTGCGGTTTGCAGTATTTTATCAGCAGGCACCATTACGCCTAAGTCGATTACTTCGTAGTTATTACATTGCAGTACTACGCCAACAATGTTTTTACCTATGTCGTGTACGTCGCCTTTTACCGTGGCCATTACAATTTTTCCGTTGGTTGAACCTTCTTCTTTTTCAAGCTCAATGTAGGGGTCTAGGTAGGCTACGGCGCGCTTCATTACACGGGCCGATTTAACTACTTGTGGTAAAAACATTTTACCTGCACCAAATAAGTCACCTACTACGTTCATGCCGTCCATTAACGGGCCTTCAATTACGTGAATAGGTTTAGCGGCAGCAGCCCGGCACTCTTCGGTATCTACTTCTATGTATTCGGTAATTCCTTTAACAAGGGCATGCTCAAGGCGTTTTTCAACGCTCCAACTGCGCCATTCTAAATCTTCAACGCGCTCGGCTTGTGCCATACCTGAGTATTTAGGCGCAAGCTCTACTAAACGCTCGCCTGCACCGGGGTCGGTATTGAGTATTACGTCTGTAACGGCTTTGCGTAGTTCTTCTGGTATGTCGTCGTAAACCGCCAGTTGCCCCGCGTTAACAATCCCCATATCCATACCCGCTTGAATAGCGTGATATAAAAATACTGAGTGAATAGCTTCACGTACTGGGTTATTACCGCGAAACGAAAACGACACATTCGACACCCCACCCGACACTTTACAGTGCGGCAAATTTTGCTTTATGCGCCGTGTGCCTTCAATAAATTCGACTGCGTAGTTGTCGTGCTCTTCTATCCCTGTGGCTACGGCAAATATATTTGGGTCAAAAATAATATCTTCGGGCGCAAAGCCAACTTCTTCTACTAATATTTTATAGCTACGCGCACATATTTCAAACTTTCTATCGGCGGTGGCGGCTTGGCCGTCGGTATCAAAGGCCATAACTACAGCCGCTGCACCAAAACGTTTAATGGTTTTGGCTTGACGAATAAACGGCTCTTCGCCTTCTTTTAACGAAATTGAGTTAACAATGGCTTTGCCTTGAATACACTTTAAACCGGCTTCTATTACTTCCCATTTAGAGGAGTCGACCATTATAGGTACGCGAGAAATGTCGGGTTCTGAGGCAATTAAATTTAAAAACTTAACCATGGCGGCTTTTGAATCCAACATGGCTTCGTCCATGTTTATATCAATTACCTGCGCGCCGTTTTCTACTTGCTCGCGGGCAACAGTTAGCGCGGTTTCATAGTCTTCTTCCATGATCAAACGTTTAAACATGGCGGAGCCGGTTACATTGGTACGTTCGCCGACATTAGTAAATACAGCTATTTTTTGAGTCATGTTGGCGGCTCCTTAATTTAAGTTACAGGCTTCGAGGCCCGATAAACGCATGCGTACTTCAATTTCTGGCAATTGGCGTGGCTTAACGCCTTCAAGCCCTTTTGCAAAGGCGCGAATATGCGCAGGTGTGGTGCCGCAGCAACCACCTACAATATTAATAAAGCCCGACTTTCCCCAATCAATAATTTCGGTTGCCATTTCTTTTGCTTCTAGGTCGTAGCCACCAAATTCGTTAGGCAAGCCTGCATTTGGATGCACAGAGGTAAAGGTTTCGCATACACGCGACAACTCTTGCACATATTGGCGCAGTAAATCTGGGCCTAAGGCGCAGTTAAGGCCTATAGAAAGCGGTTTAATATGGCGAATAGAGTTATAAAAGGCTTCGGTAGTTTGCCCCGAAAGCGTACGCCCAGAGGCATCGGTAATAGTGCCGGAGATCATAACTGGTAATGTGCGCCCTGCTTGCTCAAACGCTTCCTCTACTGCAAACGATGCAGCTTTAGCATTGAGGGTATCGAATATGGTTTCGATTAAAATAATATCGGCGCCACCTTCCATCAGTGCCAAGGTCGATTCTACATAGGCAGTAACTAAACGATCAAAGGTAACATTACGATAACCCGGATCGTTTACATCGGGCGACAATGAACAAGTTTTTGACGTTGGCCCAAGTACGCCCGCTACATAACGTGGTTTTTCGGGTGTTTTAGCACTAAACTCATCGCAAAGTAGCCGTGCCAATTTTGCCGACTCTAGGTTTATTTCACGGCTTAAATTAGCCATGTCGTAATCTTCCATCGAAATGGTGGTGGAGTTAAAGGTATTGGTTTCGATAATATCGGCACCGGCAGCTAAAAAGCTACGATGAATATCGGTAATTATTTTAGGCTGCGTAAGGCTTAGTAAATCGTTATTACCGCGAATAAGTACATGCCAATCTTTAAAGCGCTCACCGCGATAGTCTTGCTCTTCTAATTGGTGTGCTTGGATCATAGTGCCCATAGCGCCGTCTAAAATTAAAATTCGCTCTTTTAACGCTGCACTTAGTTCGTCGTGCTTATTTTGGTCATTATTAAGAGGGTTATTCGGCATAGTTGTTAGTCCTTACGTCTTGGCTAACTAAATTAATATCATAGGGTGTAGTTTGGTACACGTAATAATTTAACCAGTTCGAAAAAAGTAAAAAAGCATGGCTTTGCCACGTTTTTGAAGGTTGTTTAGTTGCATCATCATCTGGAAAGTAATTTTCGGGCTTGGGCGCATTGTCGCTTTTTTCGCAATCGCGTTGGTATTCAGCTTTTAACGAGTCGGCGTCATACTCTGGGTGGCCGGTAATAAACACTTGGCTGCCCGACTTATTTTTAACTAAGTAAGCACCTACTTTCTTAGAACCCGCTAGCACAACTAGTTCATTGCAAGCATTTATTTTATTTACATCTACATGGCCATAACGCGAATGCGGTACTAAAAAGGTGTCGTCAAAGCCGCGCGTTAACGCCCCATGTTCAAAGTAACATTGGTGCGTAAATACGCCGCACAGTTTATCGGTTTTTAAATCGCGCTTTATTTTATAATGATGATAAAGCGCTGCATGCGCTGCCCAACACGAAAAAAGTGTAGACGTAACATGCTGCTCAGCCCAATCTAAAATTGCGGTAAACTCATCCCAATAAGCTACATCCTGGTACTCTAAATGCGCTAGCGGCGCGCCGGTAACTATTAATGCATCGTAGTTATTGTTTTTTACTTCTGAAAAATAACGATAAAAGGTGTCTAGGTGCTGCTCTGAATTACTGCTACTGCGATGAGTGTCTAGACGCAGTAGTTCTACATTTACTTGCAAGGGCGAATTGGCAAGCAAACGAATAAACTGTACTTCGGTTTCAACTTTATTAGGCATTAAGTTAAGAATAGCCAAACGCATGGGGCGAATTTCTTGCGTTTTTGCACGAGTTTGTGGCATTACAAATACGTTTTCTTGGCGCAGGCGAGCAATAGCTGGTAGCTCGTCTTTTACTGTAATTGGCATCCTTTTACTCCTATTCATCAAAACCGAAAACTTATTATGAACAGATAAGAAAAAATATCAACCAATAGATGTATAGATGTCTAAATATCCAAATGAAATTTTTTCATCCTATTTTATAATCGTTTTTGTGCACTTTATAGTTTGTTTGTCGGTTTAAAATTGGCCATTCGTTGACTGCCTCACCCGTCAACCACTACAATAGAGCATTGTAATTTTTATTATTATTTGAAGGTTTTTTCCATGGTTTTACCTGATAAATTTATATTCTCGATGAGTCGAGTTTCTAAGGTTGTGCCACCTAAGCGCACTATCTTAAAAGACATCTCGTTACACTTTTTCCCGGGCGCTAAAATTGGTGTGCTTGGTTTAAACGGCTCTGGTAAATCAACATTGCTACGTATTATGGCCGGTGTTGACCAAGACTTTGAAGGTGATGCCTTTCCACAACCAGGCACTAAAATTGGTTACTTACCGCAAGAACCTGTTTTAGACGAAAGCAAAACCGTACGCGAAATCGTTGAGCAAGCTGTTGGCGAAGTTAAATACGCGCTTAAACGCCTTGACGAAGTGTATAACGAATACGCCATGGAAGACGCTGACTTTGACGCACTTGCAAAAGAGCAAGGCGAGCTTGAAGCGGTTATTCAAGCGCACGATGGTCACAACATAGACAACGTTTTAGAGCGCGCTGCCGATGCACTACGTTTACCTGAGTGGGATGCTAAAATTGAGCACCTTTCGGGTGGTGAGCGCCGCCGTGTTGCTATATGCCGACTGTTACTTGAAAAACCAGACATGCTTATTCTCGATGAGCCAACTAACCACTTAGACGCTGAGTCGGTTGCCTGGTTAGAGCGCTTCTTACACGATTACGAAGGCACAGTTGTGGCGGTAACGCATGACCGTTACTTCCTAGATAATGTAGCAGGTTGGATTTTAGAGCTTGACCGTGGTGAAGGTATTCCATGGGAAGGTAACTACTCTTCGTGGTTAGAGCAAAAAGATGCGCGCCTACAACAAGAGCAAAAATCTGAAAAAGCACGTCAAAAGTCAATTGCGCAAGAGCTTGAATGGGTTCGTTCAAACCCTAAAGGCCGCCAAGCTAAGTCAAAAGCACGTATGGCGCAGTTTACCGAAATGCAGCAGTCTGATTATCAAAAACGTAACGAAACCAACGAAATGTTTATTCCGCCTGGCCCACGTTTAGGGGATCAAGTGCTTGAAATAACTAACTTACGTAAAAGCTTTGGCGACCGTGTATTAATCGACGATTTAAGCTTTAGCATGCCAAAAGGTGCCATTGTGGGCATTATTGGTGCTAACGGCGCGGGTAAATCAACACTGTTTAAAATGATCAGCGGCGAGCAACAGCAAGACAGCGGCAACATCACCATAGGTGAAAGCGTACACATTGCAACGGTTGATCAGTTCCGTGACGGTATGGACGAAAGCAAAACTGTTTTCCAAGAAATATCTGACGGGCAAGACGTACTTAAAATTGGTAATTTTGAGTTCCCAAGCCGTGCTTACGTTAGCCGTTTTAACTTTAAAGGTAACGATCAGCAAAAATTTGTTAAAGACCTATCGGGTGGTGAACGTAACCGTTTACACCTTGCTAAGTTATTAAAAGCTGGCGGTAACGTGTTACTACTCGATGAGCCAACTAACGACTTGGACGTTGAAACACTACGTGCACTAGAAAACGCTATTTTAGAGTTTCCTGGTTGTGTAATGTGTATATCGCATGACCGTTGGTTCCTTGACCGTATTGCTACACATATTTTAGATTACCGCGACGAAGGCCAAATTAACTTCTTTGATGGTAACTACACTGAGTACGAAGAGTGGCTTAAAAAGACGTTAGGTGCTGAGGCAACTCAACCTAAGCGTATTAAGTACAAAAAGATTGGTTAATAGCTAATTTTAAGCTCTAGGCAATAATTAAGCCCTGCATTTATGTAGGGCTTTTGTTTTATAACTATAACTACAAATAGAATTTTATGACCCTAAATCCTCACTTGCCGTTAGTTTATCATCCTAATTACTCGTTTAGCTTTGATCCTAAACATCGCTTTGTAATGAGTAAATTTGCACATTTATACCAGCACGTTAAGCAGTTAGGATTAGTTGGCGATAACTTAGTACAGCCGTTATTAGGTACGCCAGAGGCACTAGAATTAGTACACTGCGAAAACTATATTCACGACCTATATCATAATCAATTAGACGAAAAAGCCATGCGCCGTATTGGTCTACCTTGGTCAAAAGAGCTAATGGCGCGTACCTTTACAGCCCCACAAGGTACACTACAAACCGCTCGCTTAGCCCTTAAACACGGTATGGCATGCCATTTAGCAGGCGGTACACACCACGCGCATACTGATTTTGGCTCAGGCTATTGCATGGTTAACGACTTGGCTTTTACTACGCAAACATTAATTGAGTCGGGTGAGGTTACTAATGTACTTATTTTTGATTTAGACGTACATCAAGGCGATGGCACCGCGGCCATGCTGCAACATCAGCCTTATGCGTATACCTGCTCGATTCATTGCGAAAAAAACTTTCCGTTTCGTAAATCCCCTAGCGATTTAGATATTGGTTTAACTAACAATATGCAAGACGCTGAGTATTTAGGCATAGTTGACGACACCCTGCAATTTTTGCTCAAAGAGCTAAACCCCGATTTAGTGTTGTACGATGCGGGAGTTGATGTGTGGCAACAAGACGGTTTAGGCAAACTCGATATTAGCTGGCAAGGTATAGAGCAGCGCGACCATCTCGTACTTAAACGCTGCCTTGAGCACAACACTCCGGTAGCTACGGTTATTGGCGGCGGTTACGACAGAGATCACCAGCGTTTAGCTCAGCGTCATGGCATTGTAGTTGAGCAAGCAGCACGTTTTTAATAGTTTTAGAGTTTTGGTATAAATACATATTGCAGCGGGCGTTAAAACGAAAAAAGGCTCCTCGAATATCTCAGAGCCTTTGTTAACTTTGGAATTAACTCGGTACTATTAACTCGGTACTATTAACTAGGTGTATTAATTAGGTATGATTAAATTAACTAAGTACGAGTAACTGCGGCGCTATGCTTTGATAATCTACCGCCATAGCAATACTAAGTGCGGTAATATTAATAATTGAAAACGCGAATACTTGACGCGCCCAGCCGCTTATATCTATATTACGACGATAGCCCCGCAGCGCCATTAACAGCCACCAAAAACTAGTAATACAGGCAACCGCCATAAAAGCAGCACCGGTATAACCACTAATAGGTAGCAGCATTACAACCAAGGCATATATGGCAATATAAAGCACAATATGGCGTTTTGCTTTATCAATACCTTGCGCTACAGGTAATACAGGAATACCCGCTGCTTGGTAATCTTTAAAGCGAAAAATAGCAATGGCGTATGAGTGCGGCATTTGCCACAGGCTAAACATTACCAGTAAAATTAATGCCCCCATATCAAACTCCCCTGATACTGCGCAGTAACCAACAACCGGTGGCACAGCCCCCGATAAACTGCCAATAAAAGTGCCATAAACTGAGTTACGCTTCATGTAAAGGCTATAAACCCCTACATAAATAAAGTAACCAAAGACGGCAAAAAATACTGCTGCAGGAGTGGTATAAGCTATTAATAAACCAAAGCCTATAATCCCCAATACCACCCCATGACATAAAGCAGCCATTGCAGACATTTCGCCCGTTACTGTTACCCGGGTGCGAGTACGCGCCATGGCAATATCTATATCTCGGTCAATCACATTATTAATAGCACAACCTGATGCAACCACTAGCGATAAGCCAATTAAGGTAGCAACCATTAGCCATGGGTTTATATCACCGCGGGAGGCTAGTAAAAACCCGCCCGCTACGCTGATTAAGTTACCCATAATAATACCTGGCTTAGTTACTGATAAATAACGACGAAACATCTTTAGCTCCTAATACATCATCATTGCGTTAGATTCGTAAATAATCCAAACAGATAGCCCAACCACCATAACAATAATTAGGGCACTGAATAAAAACGAGAAGGTACTTGCACGGCCATCTTCGGTAATAAAATTAAGGTGTAAAAAGTATTTTAAATGTACCCAAATTTGTACTACGGCTAGAGTAATAATGCTGTAAAGCGTGGTTGCTTTTGAAAAGTCGCCACTCATTACCATATAAAATGGTATAGCGGTTAAAATTACCGACAATACAAAACCAATTAAATAACTTTTAACACTGCCATGAGATTCATCGTGGTGATGCTCATTTTGCATTTGCTTTAAAGCATGTGTTTCGCTGTGGCTCATTACATTGCTCCCATTAAATAAACTAGGGTGAATACACAAATCCACACAATATCTAAAAAGTGCCAAAACAAGCTTAAGCAGCTCAAACGCGTTACGGTTGCTTTACCTAAGCCACGTTTAGCAACTTCAATCATCATTACACTCATCCAAATTAAACCTGCGGTTACGTGTAAACCATGCAAGCCAACTAATGCAAAAAACGAGGTTAAAAAAGCACTTTTTTGTGGACCATTGCCATGCACAATTAGGTGATTAAATTCGTAAACTTCCATACTAATAAACACCACACCTAAACAAAAAGTAACCGCTAACCATATTAAGGTCAGCGCCTTTTTTTGCCCTTGCGCGGCTATCATTGCAAAACCAAAGGTAATACTACTAATAAGCAGTGCGGCAGTTTCTACTGCTACAAAGTCGAGCTCAAAAATATCTTTACCCGATACGCCGCCAGCGGTGTTCATAAACAACACCGCGTAGGTAGCAAAAAACGAGGCAAACAATAGGCAATCGGTCATTAAGTAAAGCCAAAAACCAAAAGTAGTATTACTAGAGGTATCATGATGCGCGTGAGCATCATGATCCTGTTTGGTATTTACAATTGCAGAGTTTAAAGTTACTGACTCTTGACTAACAGACAAGGTACTCATGCGTTTAGCTCCTTATCAGTGGCTAAAATAGTGGCACTTAAGTTATGTGCTTGTTCAATACGTGCTACTTCGTCGGGCTGCACATAGTAGTCAACATCGCTTGCATAACAACGTTTGATAAATATAGCTATGCCTCCTACTAAACCTGCCGCAGCTAACCACCAAATATGCCAGATCATGGCAAAACAAAATGCGGTTAAACTAGCAGCCATAAGTACCCCTGCCGAAGTGTTTTTAGGCATATGAATTGGGCTATAGCTTATTTTACCTTGATAAGCTTGGCCTTTTTCTTTCATGTCGGTCCAGGCATCAATATCGTCAACATGCGGTATTTGGGCAAAGTTATAAGCCTGTGGTGGTGACGATGTTGACCATTCAAGCGTGTGACCGTTCCATGGATCGCCGGTAGCATCGTCAAGTGCTTCACGGTCTCTAAAGCTCACATACAATTGAATTACTTGGCAAATAATACCAAACATAATAATGACTGCGCCTACTGCAGCTATGTATAACCAAATATTCCAATCTGGGTTATTGGTGTGATTTAAACGACGGGTCATACCTAAAAAGCCTAATACGTACAGCGGCATAAACGCGACAAAAAAGCCAATAATCCAACACCAAAATGCGCCTTTACCCCAGCCTTCATTTAGCTTAAAGCCCATTGCTTTAGGGAACCAAAATGCAAAGCCAGCAAGGTAGCCAAATACCGCGCCACCAATAATAGTATTATGAAAATGTGCGATTAAAAACAAACTGTTATGCAGTACGTAGTCGGCACCAGGTATTGCTAATAGCACCCCGGTCATGCCACCTACGGTAAAGGTAACCATAAAGCCAAGCGTCCACAATACGGGTACGGTTATACGTAAACGGCCACGGTAAATAGTAAATAACCAGTTGAACAATTTAACCCCGGTTGGTACGGCAATAACCATGGTCATTACCCCAAAAAACGCATTAACGTTGGCGCTCGAACCCATGGTAAAAAAGTGATGTAACCACACAATAAAGCCTAAAATAGAGATAGCACCACTGGCGTAAATCATCGACTTATAACCAAATAGACGTTTGCTGGTAAAGGTAGAAATTATTTCAGAGAACACACCAAATGCTGGCAGCACTAAAATATAAACCTCTGGATGACCCCACGCCCAAAATAGGTTGATGTACATCATGGCGTTTCCGCCCAGATCATTGGTAAAGAAGTGAAAATCGAGATAACGGTCAAGCGTTAGCATGGCCAATACGGCTGTTAAAATAGGGAATGATGCGGCAATTAAAATATTAGCCCATGTACAGGTCCAAGTAAAAACCGGCATTTTCATTAAGCTCATACCTGGTGCACGCATTTTAAACACGGTAACTAAAAAGTTCACTGCGGTTAATAATGTGCCAAGCCCTGATATTTGCAACGCCCATATATAATAGTCGACCCCCACCCCGGCACTAAAAGTTAGCTCCGAGAGCGGTGGATAAGCCACCCAACCTGTTTTTGCAAACTCACCAAAAATAAGTGACAAATTAATTAAAATAGCGCCACTGGCAGTAAGCCAAAAGCTTAAGTTATTTAAAAATGGAAAAGCGACATCACGTGCGCCAATTTGCAATGGCACTATAATATTCATTAAACCTATCATAAATGGCATGGCCATAAAGATGATCATAATAACGCCGTGTGCGGTAAATATTTGGTCGTAATGTTCTGGTGGCAAATACCCAGGAGCTCCACTGGTAGCAAGTGCTAACTGAGCACGCATCATAATGGCATCAGAAAAACCACGAAATAGCATAATTAACGCTAATAAAATGTACATTACGCCTAAGCGTTTATGATCAACCGAGGTGATCCAGTCGCGCCACAGCACGCCCCATTTTTTATATTTTGTAATAAGCCCGGCAATAATAAGCCCAGCTAATGCAATAACGGCCATGGTTACCATAATAATGGGTTCATGAAACGGAATTGCATCCATTGAAAGTTTACCTAAAAACAACATGGTTATTCCTCGCCTTGGCTGTGAGATGAGTGCGTTGAATGCTCGCCCATTGCAGGGTGCTTTTTATTCATATCGCCGTGTGCGCCCATATATTTCATCACTATGGTATGAAATAAGCCTGCTTCAACGTCGCCGTAATAGGCCACCTGGTTGTTTTCGCTCGCTTTAGCCAGCTCAACATAATTTGCATGAGTAAGGTTATTACCTTGTGCTTTTATATCGCTTACCCATTTGTCAAAACCGGCTTGGGTAGGAGTAGCAATGGCATTAAACTTCATACCGGTAAAACCTGCACCACTGTAATTGGCCGAAAAACCTTTAAAAGTACCCGGTTCATTGGCGATTAAATGCAGCTTGGTTTCCATGCCAGCCATTGAGTATATTTGACTCCCCAATTGCGGAATAAAAAATGAATTCATGGTGCTCTCTGAAGTGATTTTATATTCAACCGGTACATTTGCCGGAAACACTAATTCGTTAACCGTAGCAATGCCTTGCTCCGGATAAATAAATAACCACTTCCAGTTTAGCGATACCACTTCTACAGTGAGGTGCTTGCCTTTGCCTTCAATTGGCTTGTAAGGGTCTAACGCTTGTGTAGACTGCCAAGTAATAACACCTAAAATAACAACAATAACAATAGGAACAGCCCACACAACAGCTTCAATCTTATTAGAATGAGCCCATTTGGGAGCGTAAATTTCATGAGTTTGTGTGTCTCTATATTTCCAAGCGAAATATAAAGTCATCACAATAACGGGGATCACTACCAGTAACATAAGCACAGTAGCTATGATGATTAAGTTTTTCTCATCAATGCCTATCTGCCCTTTTGGATCGAGTATCCCGCCTTTACAGCCTGACAACGCCAGTACTGTACTAGCTAAAGCAATATTACAGAGGTTACGAATTATCAAGGGACTATCCTACAAACCTAAAAGTTCTAAGGTGCTGCTTTAAAATAGCGCTAAGCAACGGTTTATCGGTAAACCCAAGTTAGCTAATATCAAATTATAAAAAATAAGGGGGCTATTCAAAATCTAAAGCTCATGCCAATAAAGACCTAGCAACAAACCCAGCTTTCTAAACGCATTTATATAACGTAATAAAAGTTAACTTGGGTGAGTGGTGGTTGGCTGAAATGTGTTTAAAAAACACTGAGCTACTTTGTTTACAACAGGCTAATTATTTACAGCAAGACAAAATAATTAAACCAATAACAAGGGGTAACCTTACAGACAACCTGTAAAGCTAGGTGGAGCACGACAACCATGTGCGGCTTGCACTGGTTGGCTAACTTTAGCCTCGCTAAAAGCAAAGGCTGCTTTACGGAGGATTATTCCAGCACGACGTGCTGAAAATGTATGAAACAATAACCAACAAAGGCCAATAAGTAACTGGCTAGAAATAATCGGATAAGCTAAAAATTCAGCAATTGTTAGTAATAACGGCTCTACAAAAGTGTTATCGCTTAACAAAGCTTCAAGGCTAAATGCATCCTCTGCAGCTCCGCTTAGCAGCATTAGGGTATTAAATACGACTAATGTTATAGCCACGCACACGCCTTTCCCAGCCTTATTCAAGCGCCCACACAATGCACTCTCGCCAAAGGCAAGCTGAACATTAGTATGATTACAAGATAGTGCGTTCAAAGACATTAACCTACTTAAATGACTAATAACAAAAATAACTCAATACGCAAATAATGAAAAATAACAAATCACACCTGCTGTAAGCCTAAAATCAGCTGCTAAATACAATTAGATCCGACTAGCACAAACTTGCTAAGTGGAAATTGATTTGCATCAATCAAACTTTCAAAACTTACTGAAAGTTCGAACGTGAGTATAACAAAGCGAGTGGGCTGCACAAGAAAAAATAATAAATATTTAGCATTTTTACTTCATTAATTTTTATACCTAATCAAATTTTGCTTATTTATATTGATAAAACAACGTCCAGTTCAATAACAATTTAATTAGCCTTAAGTTAGTTTTCGTTTTATATGCGTTATTACTCTGCTATTAATAACGCATATAAAAAAGCCCTCAATAATTAAATATTGGGGGCTTTTTTTACACGTATGTTTTAAATAAAAAATACGTTACATAATTTGATTTTCTTTCCAAACTTGCTCTTTTGCCATGCGCTGTTTACGTTTATCACATGGATCATCGCAATCGCAGGCTTTATCAATACCTACGGCACCTAGGCCACCACAACTACCAGCCATAGATTTTTTTTGTACAATCATGCCCACAGCCATCGCTGCCACAATCAAAATAAGTAAAGTAAAAGTAAGAAGAAAAAGTGACATTGCTTAGCCCCTATTGTTCAGCAATAAATTAGGCTCAAACATATTTGAGCAACTGTTATTATATACCTTAGTGATTAAAATATAAACCTAAGCGTTATAAATAAGGCTTAAATGCAGGGCTTGAATATGTTATTAAACCCTCATCTGACTTTCCTATTAAATACACTGGTAAATCATGTTTTTGTGCATAAGCTTGGGCTTTTTTCATACCCATTACGGTTAATGCCGTTGCAAGCCCGTCTGCTGTCATAGCACTTGGGTGCAATACTGTTACCGATACTAAATCGTGACGGCTAGGCATACCTGTTACTGGATCGATTAAATGGCTGTATGTTTCACCTTCCATTTCATAAAAAATACGGTAATCGCCCGATGTAGCAATACCATTGGTACCGGGCGCTAAAACTCGATGCACTTCACGCTCACCTGGCTGTGCATCAGGTTGTTCAATGGCTATTTTCCAGTCTTGATTATTGGGTTTAACACCGCTTATACGCAGCTCGCCACCAATTTCTACCATATAGTTACTAATATTATGGCTTTCTAAAAGTTGCGCTACTTTATCTATGCCATAACCTTTAGCGGTTGCCGAAAACGTCAGCTCTAAGCCATCAACGGTTTTAGCCAAACCTTGCTCGGTTAAGGTAAGTTTATCAACGCCAATTTTTGCCAACATTTTTGCTAGGGCTGCATCGCTTGGGCGCTTAGTTGGTTTTTTATTAGGGCCAAAACCCCATAAATCAATGAGCGGCCCCATAGTAACATCGAGAGTTTTAGTTGATTCGCCTAATCGAATTGACTCAGTAACAACCGCTCTAAAGTCTGCACTTATTGGCATTACTTCATTGGCTGGTAAACGGTTAAAAGTGTTTATTTCAGAGTCAGGTATGTACGTTGACATAGACTGATTTATATCTTGTAAAACAGCATCAACTTCCTCTTTAAGCACTACTACGTCGCGCTGAGGCTGCTCATCGTAAAATTTAATATGGTAAGTAGTACCCATTGTTTTACCTTCTAGGTAAAAGCTCTCTGGCTGTGGTTTTTCATTACATCCACTAAGTAAAAAAATCAGCGATATTAAAAACAAGGCCATTATGCCTTGGGGAATACTTACACGATTCATCACAACCCTACTTCCATTAATTTAAGAATAAAACTTTATGAATAAAAAAGCCTCGTAGCATAATATGCTACGAGGCTGATATTTTAACCAAAACTAAGTTGTTTTGATATAGATCTTGTTGACCTTTAAGGGTTGAAATAGGTTCAACCCATTTAGCTATTAGCCACCGAAATCATCTAGTAAGATATTCTCGTCTTCAACACCTAAATCTTTAAGCATAGTAATAACTGCCGCGTTCATCATTGGAGGACCACACATGTAGTACTCACAATCTTCAGGGGCTTCGTGATCTTTAAGATAGTTCTCAAATAACACGTTATGGATAAAGCCTGTGTAGCCTTCCCAGTTATCTTCTGCTTGCGGATCTGAAAGCGCGGTGTGCCAAACGAAATTATCGTTTTCAGCAGCTAGGCCGTCAAAATCTTCAACATAGAACATTTCGCGTCTAGAACGTGCACCATACCAAAAGCTCATCTTACGCTTAGAGTTCAAACGTTTAAGTTGATCAAAGATATGAGAACGCATTGGCGCCATACCAGCACCACCACCAACGAAGATCATTTCTGCGTCAGTATTTTTAGCGAAGAACTCACCAAATGGACCAGAAATAGTTACTTTATCGCCTTTAGTTAGTGACCAAATGTACGAAGACATTTTACCACATGGCAGGCTTAGGTTTCTTGGCGGTGGAGCAGCAATACGCACGTTAAGCATAATGATGCCTTCTTCTTCTGGGTAGTTAGCCATTGAGTAAGCACGAATTGTTTCTTCGTCTACTTTTGACTCCAGGTCGAAGAAACCAAAATGATTCCAATCACCACGATATTCTTCTGGAACATCGAAATCTGCATATTTAACATGATGAGCTGGCGCTTCGATTTGGATGTAACCACCCGCACGGAACGGCACTGACTCGCCATCTGGAATTTGTAGTACAAGTTCTTTAATGAACGTTGCTTTGTTATCGTTAGAGATAACTTCACAATCCCATTTTTTAACACCGAAAATTGACTCTTCAAGCTCAATTTCCATGTCATTTTTAACATTTACCTGACACGCTAAACGACAGCCTTCGCGGGCTTCACCTTTAGAAATGTGATCAAGTTCAGTTGGCAGAATATCGCCGCCACCTTCTTTAATGTGTACACGACACTGACCACAAGAGCCACCGCCACCACATGCAGAAGATACGAAAATACCTGACTCAGATAGCGCGCCTAATAGCTTGCTACCTGCTGATGTTTTAATGGCTTTGTCTGGGTCGCCATTAATCCCAATGATGATATCGCCACTTGCAACTAACTGAGATTTAGCACCTATGATCACTAAAACTAGTAGTACAACGATAGCGATGAAAACACCAACTCCTAAGAAAATATCAGTATAACCCATGATTTATCCTCGCTACCTTTACAGTGAAATACCAGAGAATGACATAAAGCCAAGAGCCATTAAGCCAACAGTAATAAAGGTAATACCTAAACCACGTAAGCCATCTGGAACGTCTGAATATTTCATTTTCTCACGGATACCTGCAAGTAATGTAATTGCAAGTGCCCAACCAACACCAGCGCCAATACCATAAACCACAGACTCGCCGAAGTTATAGTTACGCTCAACCATGAAAGATACCGCACCAAAAATTGCACAGTTAACTGTGATTAGTGGTAAGAAGATACCTAACGCGTTGTAAAGTGCTGGGAAGAACTTATCTAATGCCATTTCCAAAATTTGCACAAGTGCTGCAATAACACCAATGAAAGTTAAGAAACGTAAAAAGCTAAGATCTGCATCTGGGTAACCAAGCCACGTAAGTGAACCCGGTGCTAACACTGCATGGTAAACTAAGTTATTAACTGGTACCGAAATACCTAATACAACAATAACCGCTACACCTAGGCCAATTGATGTGGTTACTTTTTTAGATACTGCTAAAAAAGTACACATACCTAAGAAGAATGATAACGCTAAGTTTTCAATAAAAACGGCTTTTACAAATAAACTAATATAATGTTCCACTGTGTGCCCCTTACGCTTTAGCTTCTACTTGGTCTTTCTTATAAGTACGTAGTACCCATATGAATAAACCAATGATGAAGAATGCACTCGGTGGTAATATCAATAGACCCATAGGTTGATACCAACCACCATTTTGTACTAATGGGATAATATCAACACCGAATAGTGAACCCTTACCAAATAGTTCACGAATGAAACCAACGGTAAGTAGTACTACTGAATAACCTAAACCGTTACCAATACCGTCAAGAAACGACATAAGTGGCGGTGACTTCATTGCGTATGCTTCAGCACGACCCATTACAATACAGTTAGTAATAATTAGACCGATAAATACCGAAAGCTCTTTTGCCGTAGCGTAAGAAAATGCTTGTAGTACTTGGTCAACAACAATTACCAAAGATGCAATAATCGTCATTTGTACAATAATACGTACTGACGATGGGATCTGGTTACGAATAGTCGAGATAAAGAAGCTAGAAAACGCGGTTACCAAGGTCAAAGCAATTGACATGATTAATGCGTTTTTTAAGCTAGATGTTACCGCTAGCGCAGAACAAATACCAAGTACTTGTAGTGCGATTGGGTTGTTAGCTAAAACCGGGCCAAATAGGACCGCTTTCATTTCTTTAGTATCAGCCATTATTTCAATGCTCCTTTACGTACTTCCGCAAGGAATGGACCAAAGCCATTGTCACCAGTCCAAAAGTCAACTGTATTATCAACACCGTTAGACGTTAAAGTTGCACCCGATAGACCATCAATTTGATGCTCATTGCTAGCGCCACTTTTTACAACATCGATAGGTAATTCTTTACCTTCCCATTTTGCAGTCCACTGTGGATTTTGGATTTCGCCACCTAAACCAGGTGTTTCACCATGCTTATAAAAGATAATGTTTTTGATTGTTTCGCCATCATTTTCAAGCGAAAGGAAACCATACATTAAGCCCCATAAACCGTAACCTTGAATAGGAACAATAATAGTGTCAACTGACCCATTATCTGCTCTAGAGATGTATACAGGTGCCTCTGTCGTTACGCGCTGAATGCCCGCAATGTCAGTAATGCCTTTTTCAGCAAGCGCAAAGCTTAGCTTAGGGTCAAATTTGCTTTTTTCAAAGTCAAATGCATTAACCTTAGCCTGAACTTCTTCACTTGAGTCGCTTGCAAAAGACTCACCCGTTTTCATATTAACTAAGCGTACTTCGATTTTGTTGTTGAATGTTTCAGAAACATTTTCAACTTTTCCGATTCCCGCTGCAACTAAGATATTACTTTGAATATCTTTCGCTTTATTAGCTTGCTGTAAAGGACGAAGCTGTACAGCAGCAAACGATACGATAATTGCACACACTAAACATAGCGCAACAACTACTGCTAACGTTTTACCGATTGATTCGTTATTACTAGACATTACGTGCCAACCTCCGTTTGATATTAGCTTGCACTACAAAGTGATCGAACAGTGGAGCAAATAAGTTAGCAAATAAGATTGCTAGCATCATACCTTCTGGGAAAGCAGGGTTCACAACACGGATCATAACAACCATAAAACCAATAAGCGCGCCATAAGCTAACTTACCTTTATCGGTAAATGCAGCAGACACAGGGTCGGTAGCCATAAAGAACATACCAAACGCAAAACCACCTAGTACAAAGTGCCAATGCCAAGGCATAGCAAATACTGGGTTAGTCTCAGAGCCAACTGTATTTAGCAGTAATGCAGTGATTACCATACCGAAAAATACACCTAGCACTATACGCCAAGAAGCGATACGCACGTAAATAAGGAACAAGCCACCCACTAATAATGCAAGTGTTGATGTTTCGCCTACAGAACCTTGAATGAAACCGTAAAACGCATTCCACCATAACTCCATGTTTGAAAAATCAAGTGTGCCAACAAACGCTTGACCAAGCATAGTCGCACCAGAGAACGAATCTACTGCTGTCCATACTGTGTCACCTGAAATTTGTGCCGGGTATGCGAAGAATAAAAACGCACGACCAGCTAACGCAGGGTTTAAGAAGTTACGACCTGTACCACCAAAGATTTCTTTAGCAATTACAACACCAAATGTAATACCAAGCGCAACTTGCCATAAAGGAATAGTTGCTGGCAAAATAAGTGCAAATAACACTGATGTTACGAAGAAACCTTCGTTAATTTCGTGTTTACGCACTGAAGCAAATATAACTTCCCAAAAACCACCTACAGCAAAAGTAACTGCATAAATTGGTAGGAAGAAACACGCTCCATAGAACATTTTAGCGCCCCAGCCTGCATCAGCGGTTAATTGACCGCCTAACAGTTGAAACAAATCAACTTGCCATATATTAGCTAGTTCAAAACCTTGTGCTAAAGCACCAGCGGCCTGATGACCAATATTGAACATACCAAAAAACATAGCAGGGAACGTTGCCATCCACACTAAAATCATCATGCGTTTTAGGTCGATGTTGTCACGAACGTGTGTCGCGCCTTTATTTACGTAGCCTGGTGTATAAAAAATAGTTGCTGCTGCTTCATACAGAGCATAAAACTTTTCATATTTACCACCGGCTTCAAAATTCGGCTCGATATCTTCAAGATATTTTTTTAAACCCATCTCTCTAGCCTTCCTTCTCGATCGTAGTTAAGCAATCGCGTAGGGCTGCGCCATACTCGTATTTGCCCGGACAAACGAAGGTACATAACGCTAAATCTTCTTCATCTAGTTCAAGCGCGCCTAATGACATTGCACTGTCTACATCGCGTGACAATAGGTCGCGTAATAATAGAGTTGGCAAAATATCTAACGGCATTACACGCTCATAGCTACCAATTGGTACCATGGCACGTTTTGAACCACCTGTTGACGTTGTCATTTTAAATAAACGACTCGGTGCAAGGTGAGAAATAAAGGTACGCGTTACGGAAAATTTATCACTACCTGGTGCAATCCAACCAAACAATTCTTTTTCGCGACCTTCAAGTAAAACAGATACTTGAACGTGGTAACGACCTAAGAATGCATGAACACCGTTTGAAATAGAACCTGACAATACTGAACCAGAAATAACACGGTTATCACCGTCTTCTAATTCGCCAGCAACTAAATCATCCAATGAAGCACCTAATTGTGTTTTCACTAAACGAGGGTTTTTAACGCGAGGACCTGCAAGAGAAATTACACGATCAGTGTAAATTTCACCGGTAAGGAATAAGTGACCAAAGGCGATAACGTCTTGGTAACCAATATGCCAAACCTGCTTGCTAATAGATACTGCATCAAGATGATGGATATGTGTGCCAACAAGGCCAGCCGGATGCACACCACCAAACTCATGTACTTCTACTTGAGCTATAGATGAGCTAGGAACTTGGCTACCTGCTTGTTTACAAACAAATACTTTACCGTCGGTTAAACGCGACACAACAGCTAAACCTGCTTCGAATGCTTGCACATTTTCAGCAATAATTACCGCAGGATCTGCAGCAAGTGGATTAGTGTCGATTGCGGTCACAAAAATAGAGCTAGGATTTGCATCCACTGCCGCTACTTTACTGAATGGGCGAGCACGAAGTGCTGTCCATTGACCAGACTGTATAAGTACTTCTTTGGCTTTTTCACGATCTAAGCTCGAAAGCTCGGCATCAGAAAAAGTACCAAAGGTGATTTGCTCACTGCCGTTAACTTCAATAACAACAGATTGCAGTACACGTTTAGCACCACGATTAATTTCTTTTACTGTGCCAGAAGCTGGAGCAGTAAATAATACACCTGGGTTCTTTTTATCTTCAAAAAGTACCTGGCCTTTTTTCACTTGGTCATCCACACGAACATGCATGGTTGGACGCATACCGATAAATTCTTCACCTAGCACAGCTACACGTTTGACGGTAGAACCATCATGAATAACTTGCTGAGGAGCGCCCTCTATGGGTAAGTCCAGACCTTTTTTTATATTGATCATACGCACTTGCACTACATTAACGGAAAGAAACTGAAAAATCGTATCAACCACGTCGCCATATTAACTATAACAAGTTGTGTAAAACTAACTTGCTATAAATACTAAACAAGCAACGCAGTAAAACTCCTCACATATTGCTATGATTTTAACATCATTGTGCAACACTATGCGAGTGTATTTATAAAAATTATACCAGAGAAAGACTTATTTACGCTTGATGTAGCTATTTAATAAAATTCAAGCTAGACCAAAGTTGTACGTTTACTAAGAAACATTATTTTTATAAAAAATCAGTAATAAAAAAGTCGCACTAGGCGACTTTTCAAACTGTTTTGTACAATTGATTAGTCAATCATATTCGCAATAGGCTGAACAGGGTCAACCTCTTGCTCATAATCAACGCCTTGTATACCAAAACCAAACAAGCGTAAAAACTCATTATGATAACCAACATAATCGGTTAGTTCATCAATGCTACTAGTATCTACTTTATCCCAAATAGCTTGAATACGTGCTTGTACGTCATCTTCTAGCTCTTTATAGTTTTGGAATAAATGACCGCCTTCGTCAAAACGTGGCGTGTCGCCGTATAAGTTTTCGCTAAATAACGCCTGTATTTGCTCAATAGTACCTTCGTAGGTGCCATCGGCTTTCATTACTTTAAATAAAGCAGAAATATACAAAGGCATAATAGGAATAGCCGAGCTAGCTTGTGTTACTACCGCATTAAGTGACGATACATACGCTTCGCCATTTAAATCACTAGTCGAAGCTTTAATAGCAGCCGTTGCACGATCCAAATCTTCTTTTGCTTTACCAATCGTTGCATGCCCGTATATTGGCCATGTTAGCTCTTTACCTATGTAGGTATAAGCAGTGGTTTTGAAGTTATCGGCTAGCACATCGGCTTGTTTTAGTGCATCAATCCACATTTCCCAATCTTCACCGCCCATTACTTTAATAGTATTGTCGATATCATCTTGGTTTGCCGCTTCAACGGTTATTTCATCAATTTCACGCTTTGAGGTATTCAGATTTTTAGTTGTAACTGCATTACCAATTGGCTTAAGCGTAGATGAGAACACTTCACCGGTATTAGGATCGGTACGACGCGGAGACGCTAAGCTGTAAATAATTAAATCTACTTTGCCTAAATCGGCTTTAATAGTATCAATTGCTTTTTGCTTAATTTCGTTTGAGAACGCATCGCCATTAATATTTTTTGACCAAAGGCCTGCTTCGTCTGCAGCATTTTGAAATGCAGCTGTATTGTACCAACCTGCAGAACCCGTTTTGCGCTCAGTGCCTTCTTTTTCAAAGAAAATACCTAATGTTTTAGCACCGCCACCAAACGCCGCAGTAATACGCGATGCAAGGCCATAGCCTGTAGAGGCACCAATAACTAATACATTTTTAGGGGCATTTTTTAATGCACCTTGTTGCTTTACATAATTAATTTGTTCTTGAACATGTTCGCTACAGCCCACTGGGTGGGCATTGGTGCAGATAAATCCACGAATTTTAGGCTTAATGACCATTGATCATCCTATATCTTTACAATAAAAATTAGCGCTAGTTTAAAGGCTAATACTAAAAACACTGATCTGATCAGTTAATCTTGAGTGTAAACATCAATCAAATCGCTATTAATTGTTTAAGCTGACTTAGAGCCACCCATACAATTGGGTGAATCAGGCGCTTCACCATTATGTTCAGCAAACTCATCTGGCGTATAAGTATGAATAGCCAGTGCATGAATATGATTGGCTAATTCATCTTTTAAAATTTCATTAATTTCGCGATGGCGCTGTAATAAGCGCTTACCAGCAAACTCTTCGCTAACCACTATCACTTTAAAATGCGAGTCGCTGCCAGCACTGTGCATATGGCTTTCGTTAATTACATTTAAATGCTTACAGGCAATTGCATCGCTGATTTTTTGTTGAATTTGTTGCTGCATGACATAAACCATTATTGTTACTTATTTATAAGCCCACTATAGCAACTTGCTAAGCCTAATGGCTAACGCTTTATCAAGCGAAAGGTTAAACTTATTCGCGGATGAGCCAAGGTAGTTTGCTTAGCAATAGCGTGTTGATAGTCGCGCTGACTATTGCCACTCATAATTAAACAGCTGCCGCTATGTAGCTTTAAATTAGTAACTTTATTGCTAGCTTTGTGTTTTAGTTTTAATACTCGCTCAGCCCCAAGCGATATACAAACAATAGTAGGTTGATGGCCAAGCTCAGCTTCGTCGTCGCTATGCCACCCCATAGTATCGTTACCATCGCGGTAATAATTTACTAATAGTGAATTTAATGGCTGGTTTAAATGCCGCTCTAAACGTTTGCGCATCGCCAGTAAAACATCAGGCCAAGGCTCTACTATTAACTTACTGTGAGAATAACCATACTCAATATTGTTTTCACTGATAAAACACTGCAGCCGAGGAATTGGCCCCGTTTTATTGTAAACCGTAACATTAGGCTGCTGCCAACACAGGTTTTGCTGTAAATAGTAGAACAAATCGAGGCTTTTTTGTGCACTAAGCGCCCTACTTTGATAAGAAAAGCCATTTGGTAACAGTTGGGGGTTGGCGTTTGGCCGTTGCATGTTAGAATTTACCTATCATTTGATTACTGATCACTAAACTATTATGACCATGCAAGCACAGCTCGGCGATAAAACCTTTACTCTTGAACGCTTTCCTTTGGATCAAAAAAACCGCAGCTTACAAGCTTGGGATTCAGCCGACGAATATTTAATCGACTATGTTAGCGAACATCATCCTGATTGTCGCTCTTTGCTGATTTTAAATGATAGTTTTGGCGCGCTTTCTTGTTATTTTAGCCACAAGCAATTAACGGTTTGTTCAGTAAACGACTCTTATATTAGCCACCAAGCAGCAGCTTATAACTTAGCAGAGAATAAAATACCTGCTATTACCTTTAGCCAGCTCGATAGTTTATCGGCTTTACCTGAACAAGTTGATTTGGTACTTATTAAAGTACCACGCACATTAGGCTTTTTACAGTATCAACTGTCTGAGCTTAGCGAAGTGCTTGCCCCCGGAACGCCTGTTATTGCCGCGGCAAAAACAAAAGATGTGCATAATTCAACAATTAAAGCGTTTGAGCAGTTTATTGGCGAAACAAAAACAAGTTTAGCGGTTAAAAAGTCACGCTTAATTATAAGCCACGCACAAGGTGGGTATAAAGCCGCTGATTTTCCGGTAAATTGGCCACTTGAAGGCACTGACTTTACTATTAGTAACCATGCAAATGTGTTTTCGCGTGATTCATTAGATATTGGCGCACGGTTCTTTTTTAACTACTTACCAGAAACCAATAAAGCTAAAAGCATTATTGATTTAGGCTGTGGTAATGGCGTGGTGGGTTTAATGGCATTATCGCGTTGCCCAAATGCAAATATTACTTTTGTTGATGAGTCGTATATGGCCGTTGAATCGGCACGCTTGAATGTAGAGCTCAATATGGAAGCTAAATATGAGCAATGTTCATTTGTTGAAAATGACTGTTTATCGGGATTTGAGCGCGACAGTGTTGATATGGTGCTATGTAACCCGCCATTTCATCAAGCTCAAGCGGTTACCGACCACATTGCATGGCAAATGTTTAAAGAAGCAAAAGATACTTTAAAAGAAGGTGGCGAATTGCGTATTATTGGCAACCGTCATTTAGATTACCACGACAAACTAAACCGTATGTTTGGTAACTGCAAGCTACTAGGTTCTAACAAAAAGTTTGTTGTACTTAGTGCCACAAAAAATACCGGAATGTTATAAATGCAAATTATAAAATACCTTTTACCTTGGTTGGTGTTTTTGGCACTGCCTGCATGTAGTAATCAGCCAAATCAGATAATACTTAATCCTGTTTATAAAAATGGGCAAATAAGTTCAATCAACAGCAGCTTAAGTACCAGTGTAATTGATTTAAGAGGCGATACTGCCACCTTAAAACTTATAGAGTCTGACAAAACCAAAACTTTTGCCAGCCATGGTATTACAGCCTCAGTAAAAAGTGCGCTCGACAGCGCCCTAAGTCGTAACGGTGCCAGCATTTCTAACTTAGCCACGGTGCGCTTTGAAGTAGATATTCATGCTTTGCAAGCAGTTGTTACCGAAAAACTAATGAGCCACACCAGCGCGGCTTCTATAGAGTTTGGCGTGCGGGTTATTCGCGCTACCAGTAACTTTAGCAAAGTATACCGAGGCAATGCTAATTTAGCAGGGCCACTGGGGCACGACAGAGCAAAAATAGAAGGTCAGCTTAATAAGTTGACTGAGCAAATTATTACCCGCATTGTATCTGACCCTGAATTAATAGAATTTTTAGAAGGTTAACAATGAAACGACTTTTTTTAATCTGCTTAAGCCTATTCTTTAGTACCACTACGCTTGCTGCTCAAGAAGGCCGTTTTGTACAAAAAGATAATATTTTTCCGCGTGTTGAAATAGTCACTTCACTGGGTAGCATAGTGATTGAGCTTGACCGCTCTAAAGCCCCCATTACTGCAAATAACTTTTTAACCTACGTAATGGATAAAAGCTATCAAGGCAGTGTGTTTCATCGTATAGAGCGTGATGTAGAAAACGACCGTGACTTTGTTATTCAAGGTGGCGGCTACGATAAAGACTACGATGGACTACACGAAAACGATCCTATTTTTAACGAAAGCGGTAATGGCTTAAAAAACGATATGTATAGCATAGCTATGGCGTATCAAGACCGTCAACCTCATTCAGGAACGCGCCAATTCTTTTTTAATATGGACGATAACGACCATTTAAACCCTGGCAGAGAATGGGGGTTTGCGGTATTTGGCAATGTAATGGACGGCTACGACACGCTAGATAAAATTATGGCGGTAAAAACCGGATTTAACGAAAAAATTGGCTACGACTTTGTACCCAAAGAGCCTGTAGTTATTTTAAATATTAAATTACTTGAACAAGTTCCCCTGTAACTATTAAAAGAGCAGCCTAGCTGCTCTGTGTTAAAGCCAATGAAGGCCCTATGAGCAAAACACTCTCTATTCGCGAATATTTTTCTTATTTTAAAGACAAACGCCTTATCAATATTTTTATATTTGGTATGAGTAGTGGTTTTCCATGGGTGCTGATTGGCTCTGTAATGTCGGCATGGCTAAAAGACGAAGGCTTAAGCCGCAGTATGATTGGCTTATTTGGCATTGTGTTTGGCGCTTACAGCATTAACTTTTTATGGTCGCCGTTAATAGATCGTACCAAACTACCCTTTTTATACAAATGGTTAGGCCAACGCCGAAGCTGGATACTGTTTTGCCAAAGCTTTATTTTACTTGGCACACTGCTATTAGCAGGGCTTGATTTAAAAGCCAATTTAGCGCTCGTCGCCGCACTTTGTTTATTAATAGCCATAGCCTCTGCCACTCAAGATATTGCTATTGACGCTTTTAGAATAGACGCCCTGGGCGAAAATGAATCTCACAAAGCGACCGCCGCCGCTGCCATGGCAACCTCGGGTTGGTGGTCGGGTTATGCGCTACTTGGGGCCATTCCGTTTTATATGGCCGATATACCTTCGATAGATTGGCCGCAAGTATATTACTTTTTATCCGCCATAATGCTGCTACTAATGAGCTGTGTATTTTGGGCAAAAGAACCCGAATCAAACCGCGAAGCAGTGCACGCTGAGCTTGAGCGGGTATACCTTGAAAAACTTGCCGCCAGCAAGCAAACACCATTAACTAAAACACTCGCTTGGCTTGCAGTTACTGTGGTTGATCCGTTTAAAACCTTTTTTGCTAAAAATGGCGTTAAAACCGCGTTGGCACTGCTTGCATTTATTTTCTTATTTAAAATTGGTGAAGCGTTTTTAGCTCGCATGTCGATTGTATTTTATAAAGAGGTTGGCTTTAGTAATACCCAAATAGCCAATTACTCTAAGCTAGGCACCGGATTAATTACCATCGTATTTGCCTTTTTAGGCAGTATTTTTAATCATAAATACGGCATTGTTAAAGGCTTATTTATTAGTGGTGTGGCAATGGCGGCATCTAATTTAATGTTTTCTTGGATTGCACTTGCCGGCCCACAAGAGCATTTATACGCCATGGCTATTGTGGTTGATGGTTTTACTCAGGCATGGTCGCTAGTAGCTATGGTGGCATTTATATCCATGCTATGCGATAGAGCATTTAGTGCAACACATTATGCGTTACTTGCGTCGCTGGGTAATTTAGGGCGTACTTTACTGTCGAGTTACAGTGGGGTAGTAATAGATGATTGGCTAGCGGGTAACTGGTCGCTATTTTTTATTCTTACGGCATTAATGGTGTTGCCATCGTTGATATTTTTATACTTAATTCGTCATAAACTGTATCAGCTAGAGCGTAATTATCACCAAAATACTTAAACTCAATACTTAAAATAAATTATTTACTTGGCATATTTAAAGGTGCATTAAAATATGCCAAGTAACTTGCGGCTATTAATCAACTTTAAGTAAGTTTAATGCCTCATGCGGATCAACTTCGAGTGCATTACAGTAGCGCACAAATTCAATTACATCTAAGCGGCGCTCTTGGTTTTCAATTTTGCCAATAAACGAATGTGGTGTGCCTAATAACTGCGCTAAACTACGCATTGTATGCCCTTTGTCATGACGTTTACTTTTAAGCCATTTGGTCAGTTTTGCATTTTCTTCTGATGAAACTGTTTTACCCATCATGTACATCTCCTACTTAATGCGGTGTAAATACTAATTGATGCAATTTATTAATAGCGCTCAGTGAGTACACTGCACAACAGCCTAATTAGGCATTGATTGCAGCTCAGCTTTACTAATTACTAATTACTAATTACTAATTACTAATTACTCATTGTGAGCTAAAAAACGCTATAAATAATACTTACTTATTGTGGTGGTGAATGAAATTTTGCCCGTCTCATTCTTATATATTGTATACTATTAACTCATTGGTAAAATGGCTAATTACATTCGGCACAGGTTAAATAATGAATATATATTTACCAAGCCTGAATAGATAGCTTAAACCATTAATAAATATTTGTAACAATTTTGTTCCATTTTAGTGTTACATGTTTATGCTTAATCAATAACGAGCACCCTAAAAGGCTAAATAATGTTCAGGCTACTTTTTTTACTTCCTATTATACTGTGCTTAGGCTGGTGTTTTTTTCTTCGCCACCATGGTGTGCCTATTAAAAAAGGCAAAAGAGGCTTTGTATATATACTCGCGTTTTCTACTTTTGTACTTGGCTTTTTTATATTAATGATGCAAATAACCGAATTCACTCCTAGCGAATTTTAGGCATTAAAAAAGCCGCAAAAGCGGCTTTAATATTTTATTGTTTACCCAGGGTTTGTTGACCTTTGCGGGTTAATATTTGTTCCAACTAGGGGCAATTTAATCGCGGCGCTAGGTTTGTAACCTAGTGGGCTAAGTAAAAACCGAGCAACAAAGAGTTAATTGCCCCTAGGCAGAACCCTTCGGGCAGCGCCTGTTTGGCATTGATGCTACGTTATCGCCTATTTATGGGGAATAACCACACCACATAGGCTCTGCCTTGCCTAAACACCAAACAGACTGCTGCAAATTTAACCTTGAAAGATCAACAGACCCTTGTTAAATAGTAAAGCTTGAACCACAGCCACAGGTTGTAGTTGCATGAGGATTAGTTACAAAAAAGCGTGCGCCTTCTAATCCTTCAGTGTAATCAACTTCGCCGTCTACTAAATATTGTAAACTCATCGGATCAACCACCAGCATCACGCCATTTTTGACGATTTCTAAATCACCTGGATTGGCCTTTTCATCAAAGGTAAAACCGTACTGAAAACCAGAACAACCACCACCCGTTACATATACGCGTAATTTAAGTTCTGGATTTTCTTCTTCATCGATTAACTGTTTAACACGATCGGCTGCCGCGTCAGTGAACTTAATTGGTAATTCTTCAGACATTTTAAAACCCTCAATATCGTAATGCCGTGATTATCTAATACCCGAGTGTTTTAATCAAGTATAGTAAAATAAAGGTTGCAGGCACTCGCTGCTGTTAGTAGCAAACTAAACCTAAATATTGAGTCCAGCATCGCTTATTTGCGTATTTTAACGTTAACTTTTCTATAAATGTAATTATTTTACAAAATCACAACGACTTAGCGAGTGGCTTTTGCTAAAATGACCGCTGAAAAATGCTGCGGGGAAATAAAGCATGTGGCTTGAGCAACTCAGGCGTCGATTAGCCAAACCTAAAACATCCGTACAATTATGCTTATTAGGCGTAAGTGCCGGATTAATAGCTGCATTTTTTATTATTTTATTTCGCTTAACGATTCTTTTTTTTCAAAGTATATTTTTAGAAACTCCCGACGACTTTACCACCCTCCCCACTTTAGAACGCGTATTAATGCCCCTTATTGCGGCACTCTTAATTGCGCTTTTTGCGGCTTTTACTGGCTTTAAACATTATCGCTTGGGTATTCCGTTTGTAATTCATCGTATTAAACGCCATTACGGGCAAATGCCACTGTATAACACCCTAAACCAATTTGTTGGTGGTGCATTGGCCCTGATCAGCGGCTTTTCGGTGGGGCGCGAAGGACCTTCGGTGCATTTAGGTGCAACTGGGGCAAGTATCTTAGCAACTAAACTGCACTTACCTCATAATGCCATGCGTACCCTTAGTGGCTGTGGCATTGCAGCTGGTATTGCCGCCTCGTTTAACACGCCGTTAGCAGCGGTTATTTTTGTAATGGAAGTAGTACTTCGAGAATACAAAGTACATATATTTGTGCCAATTATGCTTGCAGCTGTTACTGGCGCTTTAGCAACCCAATTTGTATTTGGCGAAGGCTCAGAGTTAGCACTTATAAGCATTGCTCCGTTAAGTGGCTGGCATTACCCGTACTTAATACTGTGTGGCATAGCGCTGGGCGCAATAGCCTATAGTTTTAATCAAAACTTAATGTTAATTATTAAAACGTTTAAACCACTTAGCATGTTTCCTCGCTTACTTATTGCTGGCTGTATTGCCAGCTTAATTGCGTATACCGTCCCCCAAGCTATGGGGTCGGGTATGAGTGCGATAACTATTGCGGTTGAATCCCCTGAAGACATGCAATTATTAACTACTATTTTAATTGCTAAGTTACTCGCCACATTATTTGCGATAGGTTTGGGTATTCCCGGTGGTTTAATTGGACCGGTTATAGGGCTGGGGGTTTTAATTGGCACTTTAATGGCCTTTTTTGCCCAGTTTATTAGCCCAGGTACAGATATAGCAGGCACTTATGGTGTACTTGGCATGGCAGGATTATTAGCAGCAACGCTGCATGCACCGCTTGCGGCTTTAACCACAGTGATGGAGCTCACTTCGTCTCCAGAAATAATAGTGCCTGCAATGATAGTTATTACCACCGCTTATGTTACCGCGCTGCAAGTGTTTGGTAATCGCTCGATATTTTTACAACAGCTGGATTTTCAAGAGTTACCTTACCAGGTATCTCCCGCTACTGAGGCACTACAAAAAGTAGGGGTAATGGATGAAATGGATGAAGACTTTAAGTTGCTTTACTCCGACGATAAACAGCAAATAAAAAACACCCTTGATGCGATGGACAGCCAAACCCCATTAATTGTATTCGATGAAGAAAATGGTTACCGATTGGCTGAATATGACTTGAGCTTAATGTCGGATCAAGCAACTAACCTTAGCTATATTAGCTTGGCCGGTATTAGCAGCCAAGCCACTTTAGCTGATGCCTTTGAGCTATTAAATGATAAGCGCAGTGGCGCATTGTATGTATATAACTTATTAGATAATCAACAAATTATGGGATTACTACGTTGGGATCAAATCCATCATATTTTAACCATTCGTAACAGCTTACTTTAATTTAAATGAGGGTAATATGAGCGCATTATTAATTTACAAAACCTTGCATATATTTTTTATGATTGCCTGGTTTGCCGGTATTTTTTACTTACCACGGTTATTTGTGTACCACGCTATGAGCGAAGAAAGGGCATGCAACTCTATGCTTAAAGTAATGGAACGTAGGCTGCTTTTTTTTGTCACTCCGTTTGCCGTGTTAACCGCGGTATTTGGTGTACTCACTATAGTTGAATATGGCCGCGATTGGTTTAAGTACAGCATGTGGTTGCATTATAAACTAGTGCTAGTAATTATTTTATACCTATACCATGGTTACTGTTTTAAGCTTTTAGCTGATTTTAAACATGACCGTAACACTAAAAGTGACCGTTTTTATCGTATTTTTAATGAGTTACCCGTTATAGCACTATTAATAATAGTGGCACTGGCGGTAATAAAACCCAGTTTATAATAAAATGTTTCTAGGTAATTTACTCTGCCAACTAGCTAAGTAACTTTGCTATAATATGCGCGATTGCGTGCTCCTTTAAGGATTATCGCGCCTTTTTGAATAAGTAGGAATAACCCCATGTTAAGTTTCCAAGGTGAAAATATACTCTCAGTTAATCAACTCGACAGAGACTGTATTGAACGTATATTTGCAGTAGCTAAAAAAATGGAACCCTACGCTAAAAAACAAAAGCGTACTAACGTGCTAGAAGGTGCCATTTTAGCCAACTTATTTTTTGAACCTAGCACACGCACACGCGTAAGCTTTGGCACCGCTTTTAACTTACTCGGCGGACTCGTTCGCGAAACAACCGGCATGCAAAGCTCAGCGCTCGCTAAAGGCGAGTCGCTTTACGACACCGCCCGTGTTATTTCGGCGTATGCCGATGCTGTCGCTATGCGCCACCCCGATGCAGGTTCGGTAAGTGAATTTGCAACAGGCTGCTCAATCCCTGTGATTAATGGTGGCGATGGCCCTAACGAGCACCCCACTCAAGCACTGCTCGATTTATTAACCATTGAGCGTGAGCTTAACCGTTTTGAGCAAAACATAGATGGTATGCACATTGCGCTAGTAGGCGATTTAAAATATGGTCGCACTGTGCACTCTTTATCAAAACTATTATGCCACTATAAAAACGTGAAATTCTCGATGGTTGCACCCGATGGTCTACAAATGCCTAGCTATATATTAGATGCAGTAGATAATGCAGGTCATAAAATTGAATTGGTAAACAAAATGGAAGGTAACTTAGCTGCCGACATAGTTTATCAAACGCGTATTCAAGAAGAGCGCTTTCCTTCGCAAGAAGAAGCCAACAAATACCGTGGTGGGTTTAGAATTAGTCAATCAATTTACACTGCACATTGCAAACCTAATTCAGTGTTAATGCACCCGCTACCACGCGATAGTCGCCTAGAAGCCAACGAGCTAGATAACGACTTAAACGCAAATGACAATTTAGCTATATTTCGCCAAGTACAAAATGGCGTATTAATTCGTATGGCACTGTTTGCTTTAACCCTCGGCGTAGAAAACAAAGTCGAGCAGTATGAAGTAGACGTACCTTGGTTTAGCCGCAAACGCGATAGCTAAACCCACTTTTTTTGTGACAAAACAATAGGATTTTTCATGACAATTAGCCAAGACTTATTTGCACGCGCTCAAGCTTCTATTCCTGGTGGCGTAAATTCACCAGTACGTGCTTTTAATGGTGTAGGCGGCACACCGCTATTTATCACTAAAGCTGAGGGTGCGTTTACATTTGACGCCGATGGTAATCGCTATATCGATTATGTTGGCTCTTGGGGCCCTATGATCATGGGCCATAACCACCCTGCAATTAAACAAGCAGTACACGACGCGGTAGAAAACGGCCTAAGTTATGGCGCGCCTACCGAAGCCGAAATTTTAATGGCTGAAAAAGTAAAAGAGCTAGTACCATCAATCGAAAAAGTACGTATGGTTAGCTCAGGCACAGAAGCCACCATGAGCGCTATTCGCTTAGCGCGTGGTTTTACTGGCCGCGATAAAATACTTAAGTTTGAAGGCTGTTACCACGGCCATGCCGACTCATTATTAGTTAAAGCGGGCTCTGGCGCATTGACTATGGGCGTGCCTAATTCACCGGGCATTCCTGAAGATTTTGCAAAGCATACGCTTACTGTATCGTTTAATAATTTAGATGAAGTGAAAGCTATTTTTGCTAAATATGCCGACGAAATTGCATGCATTATTGTTGAGCCTGTTGCTGGTAACATGAACTGTATTCCACCGGTTCCGGGATTTTTAGAAGGTTTGCGCGACGTTTGTGACGAATACAAATCGGTACTTATTTTTGACGAAGTAATGACCGGGTTTCGAGTTGCACTTGGCGGTGCACAAGCCTACTACAATATAAAACCAGACTTAACCTGTTTAGGTAAAGTAATTGGCGGCGGCATGCCAGTTGGCGCTTTTGGCGGCAAAACCGAAATTATGGATTATATTGCACCGGTTGGCCCAGTTTATCAGGCGGGTACATTGTCGGGTAACCCAATTGCCATGGCTGCAGGTTTAAAATCGCTAGAGTTATTAAGCGAGCCAGGATTACATGCAAAACTAGAAGCAACCAGTAAAGCAATTTGTGAAGGTTTTGAAGCCGGCGCTAAAAAAGCAGGCATTGCATTAACCACTAACTACGCCGGTGGCATGTATGGTTTTTTCTTTACTGATGCTGAAAAAGTAACAACTTACAAACAAGCTACTGAGTGTGATTTAGAGCGTTTTAAACGTTTTTTCCACCTGATGCTTGAAGAAGGTGTTTACTTAGCCCCCTCTGCTTTTGAAGCAGGCTTTGTATGTGCAGCGCACAACGAGCAAGAAATAAAAGATACCATTGCAGCCGCAGAGCGCGCGTTTGCTAAGCTGTAAAACATCAGTTTTATTCAGCCAATAAAAAAAAGCCCTAACGGGCTTTTTTTATGTCTTGTAGTTATTCAAAACTGCTTAACGAATACACTGCGGCCTTGGTTCAAATTCACTGGCTCTTAGTGGTAGCTGAATAACTTTGCCGCACCCTGGTGGCGCTTGTTTACCCGTTAGCTCGTTAATAAACGCCCAGCGAATTGAAGGTGGACGAGTATCGGCTATCGCTTCGGGATTTAGCGGTTTTAAATAACGAATATAGGTCTCTAAAGCCCCTACACTACCGGTTAAGCCGGTACTTTTGTTATCATCTCGGCCTAGCCAAGCAACGGTCACTGTGTTTTGATCAAACCCCGCAAACCAGCTATCGCGTAAATCGTTACTAGTGCCCGTTTTACCCGCAAGTTGAATCGACGGAAAGTGTAAGTTTAACCGTTTTGCGGTGCCATCTTTAGTCACTCGTTTCATTGCGTATTTTGTCATGTACATGGCATCTTTAGCAAAACGCGGCTCAGATTTCACCTCATGCTTATACAATACTTTGCCTATTGAGTCGGTTAACGCAGAAATAGCGGTTAACTTTCTATATTCGCCATCGGCAGCAATGGTTGTGTACAATTGTGCTACCTCAAAACTAGACATTTCAAGTGCCCCCAATAACAACGATGGGTATTCGTTAATTCTTCCCTGCGCGCCTAACCCTCTTAGTGTATTTGCAACTTTATCTACCCCTACATCAAGGCCAAGATTTACCGCAGGTATATTTATACTGCGACTAAAAGCTTTGTATAACGGGATCGCTCCGCGAAATTGACGATCGTAGTTTTCAGGTTGCCATACTTTACCTTGCTCATTGGTAACTTGCACCGGTGAGTCGTCAAGTAAAGTGGCTAGGTTATAATGTGGTAACTGCAGCGCGCTTAAATACACCGCAGGCTTAACTAATGAGCCAATATTACGTTTGGTATCAAGTACTCGGTTAAAGCCTGAATAACGCACATCGCGCCCAGAAACTAATGCCGATACGCCACCTTTTTCTACGTTAACTGAGATCATCGCCGCTTCAAGCGCGCGAGTATTAGGGCGTTTTTCTAAATAAGGCAAACTTGCCTGAATCGACTCTTCCATTGCCGTTTGTTTTTGTAAGTCAAAATAGGTAAACACACGAACACCGGCATCTAACACATTTTGATCGGGCAATAACTGCTTGAGTTCACGATTTACTAGTTCTAAATAACCTGGGTACGATTTTTGTAAACTGGCTTTCATTGGCGCTATATTCAAAGGACGTTTTAATGCAGCGCGGTATTCATTAGTACTCAAAAGTTTGTCTTCAACCATTAAGCGCAGCACTAAGTCACGACGTTCCATTGTGCGCTCTTCGTAACGACGTGGATTGTAATAAGACGGCCCTTTTACCATAGCCACCAGCAGCGCTATTTGATCGTACTCTAGCTCATCTACTGGTTTAGAAAAGTAAAATTCAGCAGCCAAGCCCATACCATGTACACCTTGGTTATAAGACTGCCCTAAATATACTTCATTTAAATACGCTTCAAGTATTTGATCTTTTGAATAACGGTAATCTAAAATAAGCGCAATAAACGCTTCGTTTATTTTTCGTGTAAGTGAGCGCTCTCGGGTTAAGTAAATATTTTTAGCCAGTTGTTGCGTTAGCGTACTGCCGCCCTGAACTGTTCGCCCAGCACGAATATTACTATACAACGCACGTAAAATAGAAAATACCGATACGCCGTGGTGCTGATAAAAATTACGATCTTCAACCACTAAAAGCGTGTCTTTTAGCATTGCCGGAAATTTATCCAGCGGTACAAATTCACGGTCTTGTTTAGAGTCGTTACCTATACGCGCTATTTGCACCGGCTCCAGCCTAGCGTTGTTTAAACGCCGACCAAACTTGTCTTTAATACTAGCAATTTTTTGCCCGCCAAAACGCAGTTCAATTATATGCGCCTGTTCTAGCGCGTCATAAAATTCAAAATCGCGACGATATATTTTAATGCTGTTGGCAGTTTTAACATATTGCCCTGTACGACTTAACCTATTAACGGCTGAGTAGTTTAGCCGCTCTAACTCCCAAATAACCTCTTGGCTTGATAAGAACTGCCCGGGGTAAAACGCCATCGAGCGTGCATAAACTTGCGCAGGAAGCTGCCATTTATTACCTTCAAATTGACGAGTTATTTTTGCATCGAGGTAAATAAAATAAAGCGCCATAGCAATAAATGTCGCTAAACTAAGTTTCCAAAAAATAGACCATAGTTTATTGAGTAAAGATCGCTGAGCAACTGATGATTTGTTTTTTGTACTTTTTTTAGCGCCGTTACGCGGTGTACTTTTAGAGGGTTTAGCGCTGCGCTTTGTGGGGGTTTTACCTGTCGGTGTTTTTTTGTTATCAGCCATTTAAATGTAATTTATTCCAAGGTTTATTTTACGGACGTGAGCTTAGCATAGTCACCTACTAGTTCACCATTATAAGGTAAATTAACAACCCATCTTAGCAGCACTAAAGTTAACCTCCCCTGAAATAAAAAAGCGCTACCTAAGTAGCGCTTTGGACAACACACAATAACTTAAATTTAATTACTACGAACCGATACAAATTCTGGGTAGGCGTCAATGCCACAATCGTGTTGATCCATACCGTTTAGCTCTTCTTCTTCGGTAACCCTAATGCCCATAGTATGCTTTAAGATTGCCCACACCAGCAGCGAAGAAATAAACACAAAACCAATAATACACAACAAGCCTATTAACTGAGTTACCAAGTTTGCCTCGGCGTTTGTCACAGGTACTAGCATAATACCAAGTACTCCACATACGCCATGCACAGAAATAGCGCCAACTGGGTCGTCTATTTTTGCCTTATCAAGTATAACAATACTAAATACCACTAATGAGCCGCCTAATAACCCTAATAAACACGCCATCAATGGTGAAGGTGAAAGCGGATCGGCGGTAATCACAACCAGCCCAGCTAACGCGCCATTTAATACCATAGTTAAATCGGCTTTACCCCATAATGCTTTACAAACAAATAGTGCTGAAACAGCCCCCATTGCAGCAGCAGCATTGGTGTTTAATAAAATCTTTCCTACAGCAGTCGCGTTTTCTGCATCTGATATAAGTAGCTGCGAGCCGCCGTTAAAACCAAACCAGCCCATCCATAAAATAAACGTACCTAACGTTGCCAAAGGCAAGTTTGACCCCGGAATTGGGTATATTTCGCCATTTTTACCATATTTTCCTTTACGTGCACCCAGTAATAATACGCCAGCTAATGCCGCTGATGCGCCGGTTGCATGCACTATTGCTGAGCCCGCGAAGTCAACAAAACCCATTGCCGATAAAAATCCAGAGCCCCAAGTCCAGTAACCCTCAATAGGATATATAAGCCCAGTTAACACCAAGGTAAACACCAAAAATGCCCACAACTTCATGCGCTCAGCCACCGCACCCGAGACAATAGACATAGCCGTGGCAACAAAAACAACTTGAAAGAAAAAATCAGATTCTAGAGAGTGATCAGCATCAGCGGCTTGTGTACCAATTAAGCCACCAAATGAAGGAATGATGCCTCCCTCGGTATTCCCTACATACATAATATTGTAACCAACGAGTAAAAACATGGTGCATGCAATTGAATACAAGGCGATATTTTTAGTTAATATTTCTGTGGTGTTTTTTGAGCGTACTAAACCCGCTTCTAGCATGGCAAACCCTGCGGCCATCCACATTACTAATATGCCACAAATTAAAAAATAAAAGGTGTCGAGCGAAAACTTTAGTTCTATCAGTGTACTTTCCATAAATCCCCCTTAAAGTGCATCTTCATCAAGTTCGCCCGTACGAATACGAACAATTTGATCTAGGTCGTACACAAAAATCTTACCGTCACCTATTTTTCCGGTGCCTGCAACTTGCGTAATTGAGTCAACTACGCGTTGGCAGTTTTCAGTACGAGTGGCAATTTCGAGTTTAATTTTAGGAATAAAATCAACTTGGTATTCAGCCCCACGATACAATTCGGTATGACCACGCTGTCGACCAAAGCCTTTTACATCAACAACTGTCATCCCTTCTATGCCTAAATCAGCGAGTGCTGTACGCACTTCATCTAATTTAAATGGCTTTATGATTGCACTAATCATTTTCATTTTAGTCCCCTTAGGACACGTTATTGTTTTTCTTAGTTAATACAATCCAAGCTTTATGCCATTTATATATGGCAATAAAAAACAATAACTTATAAAAATATTTTATATTTAAAACAAAAAAACGCACCAATTAGGTGCGTTTTTTTATATATAATACTTGATTGGTGCGTGTGTATTTAACTCAACGTATAGCTGTAACCTCTGCTAGCTGCAAAGTACTATTTAAAACCACACAATTGCGCCCTTGCTCCTTAGCTTGATACAAAGCTCTATCGGCAACACGCATAGCAGCGGTTAAACTGGTATTTTGAAATTCGGCTAGGCCTATACTTGCTGTTATTGATAAGGTTTTATCACTGATAGTAAAGTCGTAACTTGCGAACTTTTGTATAAATAAATTTAAACACTTCTCGGCTTGTTCAACTTCTACTTGCGTTAATATAATTGCAAACTCTTCACCGCCAATACGTGCCACTGTACTGTTAGAAAATGAAGTACGGATTAAATTACTCACTTGTTTAAGTGCCTGATCGCCGCCGTCATGCCCAAATTCATCGTTTATTGCTTTAAAAAAATCTATATCTAGTAACACTAAGCTATTTTTCTGATTTTTATTTTTGAGTAGTTTTTCAGCATACTGATAAAAGTAACGACGATTATAAAGCCCGGTAAGATGATCTCGAAAAGCACTTTCTTTAATGTCTGCAATTAACGATAACTGCTCCATGGTTTGCAATACACGACAATGAAACTCTTCATTCATAAAAGGTTTAGTTAAAAAATCATTAGCACCATATTTAATAAATCGCGCCGATAAACCATGCTTACTCGCGCCTGATAACCCAATAATTGCTAAGTCATCACGGCCTCTAAAGTTTCTCACCGCTTTAACTAATTCAAAACCATCCATTGTTGGCATTGCATAGTCTGTCATGAGTAATTTAATTTCAGCATCGTTTTTGAGCATATCTAATGCTTGGCGTCCATCGTGCGCCTCACTGACTGCAAATAATTGTTTTTCTAGCATTTGCTTCATTAAAGTACGACTTAAAACCGAGTCGTCGGCTATTAATGCTTTACAGCCTTGGTTACGCAACAGCTGTGCAACTAATTTTATAGCGTAATTATATGAGTCACGGTTATCTTTTATCACATAATCAATTACGCCTAATTCTAACATTTGCAGGCGCTTGTACTCATCCATCTTAGAAGTAAGCACCACAGTAGGAATACCTTTTAATAAGGTATATTTGGCCACCTCACCATTTGGTGCGTCGGGGAGCGTTAAATCAACTAAGGCTAGTGTATAGCTGTGCTTACTTACAAACTCCTTACACTCAGATAAAGACCAAGCAAAATCAATGGCAACATCAAGATACTGTGCAGATATATGGCGAAGGACTTGTTGTACTACTTTACTATCTTCAACTATCAACAGTCTTTGCATAGGGCTTCTCTTTACTTCTAATTAAATTACTTGTTTTATAACCATATGTTCATCATAAATTTAAAGCCTTTAATGAGATTTTAAATTTATTAAAAAGCAAATTACACACCCTGTCGGTTTGCCACTATTTTTTTAAAGTAAATCTCACTTATTTAAGCTGCTATTTATAAATAGATGCGAATATACATTACTTTCATTACGATCGAAATAAAGAGCGATACAAAGCGTTAAAAGCTAAGTTTTTACACATTCTATTTACTCAACCACTATTATCGGCAACTAGTCTCAATACTTTTGTTTTTTTACTGAATATTTCTTTTAATAGAACATTAACAATAAAAAAGGGTCATTCATGAAGTTTAGCCAAAGTATTTTTTTACCTATTGCCGCCATTGCCTTAACACTTAGTAGTGCCTCCTTTGCCGATAATAACCAGCGTCGTATTGATATCGACAGCAAAGTGGTTACTGAGCACAAAGCAAAAATTAATAATCAGCGCTTTTCATATACGGTTGCAACCGGTACGCAACCTGTTTGGGATGACAAAGGCGATGCTATAGCAACCTTGCAATATACTTACTACACCCGCGATAAGGTAGATGACAGAGCAAAACGCCCTTTGCTTATTTCGTTTAATGGTGGCCCTGGCTCGGCATCGGTTTGGATGCACCTTGCTTATACTGGCCCTCGTGTATTAAAAATTGATGATGAAGGCTACCCTATTCAACCATATGGGGTTAAAGACAACCCTTACTCAGTGCTCGACATTGCCGATATTGTATATGTAAATCCGGTAAACACCGGCTACTCTCGCGTAGTTGAAGATAAAGACGGTAAATTACTCTCTAAAGCTGAACAAAAAGAGCAGTTTTTTGGCGTAAAAGCCGATATTAAGTACCTCGCTGAGTGGCTTAATACCTTTGTAAACAGAAACGAGCGCTGGCGCTCTCCTAAGTTTTTAATTGGCGAAAGCTACGGTACAACACGTGTATCGGGCCTTGCTCATGAACTGCAAAATAGCCAATGGATGTACATTAACGGCGTAGTATTGGTTTCACCAACCGATATTGGCATTAAGCGCGACGGCCCAATTAAAGCAGCTAACCGCCTGCCTTACTTTGCCGCTACAGCTTGGTATCACAAAGCATTAAATGCCAACTTACAAGCTAAAGACCTAGACGAGTTACTGCCTGAAGTTGAGCAGTTTACAATTAACGAACTGATCCCCGCACTGGCTAAAGGCGGCTTTATTGCAGATGATGAAAAGCGCCGCATAATTAAAAAAATGGCGCAATATGCTGGGCTTTCTGAAACCTTTGTAGAGCAAAATAACTTAGATATTCCAACGCAGTTTTTTTGGAAAGAGCTATTACGTGATCGCGGCCAAATGGTAGGACGCTTAGACTCGCGTTATTTAGGTATTGATAAACGCGATGCGGGCGAGTCGCCTGATTACTGGGCAGAACTCACGTCGTGGTTACACTCTTTCACACCCGCTATTAATCATTACTTACGTGAAGAGCTAAATTATAAAACAGATATTAAATATAACCTGTTTGGTAATGTGCACCCATGGGATAGAAGCGGTAATAACACCGGCGAAAACTTGCGTTTAGCTATGGCGCAAAACCCGTATTTAAAGGTAATGATTCAATCGGGTTATTATGACGGTGCAACTAACTACTTTGATGCTAAATATACGTTATGGCAGTTAGACCCAAGTGGCAAAATGCAAGACCGCTTAAGCTTTAAAGGCTACAGAAGCGGACATATGATGTACTTACGCCATGCGGATTTAGAGAGCTCTAATACCGACTTACGTGAGTTTATAAAGGCGGCATTACCTAAAGAAGGCCAAGCTGCTAAATACTAATCAGCAAATATAAAAAAAGGCTCATAATGAGCCTTTTTTATTTAATCATATTCTGTAAATCTAAAGCCAATAAGGCTTTATATCGAACGAAGCCAATCTACTTTGCTCCATTGCACTTACCAAATATTCTGTCTTTTGTGCTAGCCATGTTTGAATTTTAGCTAGCTTTTCATCTTCTTGACCACCGCAAAGCTGCTTTAAATAGTCAAGGGTACTAAGCTCGTACATACCATGAGAAATATCAAGCCAAGGGAGTCTAAACTCTAAGCGCTCTTCTTTATCAAATAACGCACCTAAACAATTACCACTTAGTAAACTGTTCTCTAATTGTGTGCGTATATTAAGGTAATCATTCGCGGTTAAAGTTTGTTCTTTAGGTAACAGCTTATGCAAATTTCGCCAATCTTTATCAAACAAACGGTTAGCAATGCTGGCTACCGATTGGTCAGCGTTTTGTAATTGCTTTTGATCCCAAAACTTGCGCCATTGTTTGTCTATTAACCAGGTTGTTAACGACAGTATTAAACGATTATAGCGTGCACTATGAAACAGCGCATAAATGTCGTCAATGCTAGGCTGTAGCTCTTTTAGGTCATTAATAACTTGTGTTAATGCCGGTGCGTTGTTTATTTTTTTATAAAAAGCGTGGCGTTTTGAAGTATAGGTTTTTAATTGAATTGCATTTTCAACCCACGCTAACTCGCTGAGTAACCACTTTAGTTCGTTGCGTAAATGCTCAGTACTTTCTTTGCTAACAATGTCGTCAAACAACCAAAAGTTATGACGAATTAAGCTTATACCGTCGGTTACTCGCTTTAATGTTTTTAAACTTGGCTTATCGAAATAACATTGTTCGTGCTTTTGCACAAAACGAATACCAAAACCCATAGCCTCTATTAATGCTTGCTCTTGGGTTACTTGCCCTTTGAGTTTAACAAACCCAATAGATTTACTTGGTTGCAGTGGCGTGTCGTCAGCAAGGCGATACCCTCTTGCGGCCTTTGAATACAAACCTAAGCGAATACAGTTTTGGCTTACTAATTTATCGGCTAGCGCAAATAATTCATTACGGCTGCCCTCAACAAGTTCAATTTCAAGCTCGCTGATCACCTCAACTTTACCCGCTGCGGCAATTTCACCTTTATCAAGCACTACTTCAATTTTTGCACCGTTTTGAGTCTCAATTAACCAAGTACGGCGAATAAAGTTAGTACTAAAAATTGGATGTATATTTTCTGCAATAACATTGGCTTGCATGCCATGAGGCCAAATAGAGGGGTCAAATGCCATTATATCTGGACGATTAGACTCTATTGGTAAGTTAAATTCAGGGCGTTGATGTAAGCCCCCAACAACCTCACCGGCGAGTTTAATTGTTTGCTCACATTTATCATCAGCACAACGCGTTCTATAGCCAATATCAAGGGCTCTAAGCTCACGGCTTGGCGTATCATAATAAGCATTTTGTAAACTTCGAGATGGCTTATTAGTAACTGTTTTTGCAAATTGTGTAATTAATGAGGGGATCAGTGGAATGACGGCATCTGATACCAAAAATTTTAGTTCTATCTCAGTATCCATTAGTTATGCGGATTACCCTTAAAATTAATAAGTGGTCAAAATAAACAAAGCCGCCCCATATTGCAAATATTTTAGTCAAAATGGGCCGCTAATAAAATAACACCGGTTACAATATCAACCTTGCTATTGCGCTATTTAATCCATATTATCGCTATACTTATGTGAAATATAAAATCACGTTCTAAACGGACACGGTTAGATTAACAAGGTAAATAAATGCTAAAACACTGTTTATTATGGCTGTTTTTAACAGCCTCAACATTTGCGAGCCAAGCAGAAGAAGCTCAAACAGCAGCCCCCACCAATGCAAAAACAGCTTATATAATTGACAATCTTTATACGTTTATGCGCTCTGGTGCGAGCAAAAACTATCGTTTACTCGGCTCTATTGATGCAGGCACACAACTGACCTTATTATCGAGTGAAGAAAACGGTTTTTTAAAAGTTAAGGATGATAAAGATCGTGAAGGTTGGGTTGAAGCTAAATACATCACACAAACAGCTGGCTTACATAAGCAGTACCAAACGTTAAGTGATGAAATGAGCTCAATACAAAATGAACTGCGCCAAGCACAAGTTGAATTACCACAGTTGCAAGAGCAAAACGTGCAGTTAACAAACCAAAACAAACAATTGTTTACACAAATAACTCAATTAAAAACCACGCTTGAGCAAGAGCGCACTTTAAAGCAAGCTACTAGCTCTAAAGAAAAGCGCCAATTACTTACTTATGGCGGTGCTATTGCATTTTTAGGATTGTTTTTAGGTATTATATTAACGATTGTGTTGTCTCGCCGTAAGCGCTACCAAGGCTGGGCATAATACGACTACTTAATTAGTCGCATAAAAAAAGCATCATTAGATGCTTTTTTTATGCCTGCAATTTATATTACAAATCTAGGCGCAGACCCGGATCTTGTTTTATTTTTTCAATTACCATGTAGGTGTGGTGCGTCCCCACTCCTGGAATATCAACTAAGTCGCCAAGCACTTGCCTGTACTCGTCCATGTTTGATACCCTGATCTTCAGCAAGTAGTCGTAGCCACCAGCAACCATGTCGCACTCCACTACTTGCCTAATTTTTAAAATGTGTTCTCTAAACACTTTAAATACCGCGGTATTTGAAGTCACCAACGACACTTGTACATGTGCAACTAAGCTTTGATTAAGCTTGGCTTCGCTAAGCTTAGCAACATAGCCTTCAATATAGCCTTCTTGCTCTAAACGCTTTACACGATCAAGACAAGGGCTGGGGCTTAAATTAACCTGCTTTGCGAGGTTAACATTTGAAATTCTGCCGTTCTGTTGCAGAACGTCTAAAATAGCTAAATCGATACGATCAAGCAGGCGTAATCTATTTGGACTCGTCATAACAGAACTTTATACGGATAAGTAGAAAATATGCCCTGTAAATTAGCGTAAAACGCCAAATTTAACCAGCATATTCTGCTGAATTTTAATTAGAATGCACGCCTTACACCAACGAATATTTAGTGGTAATTAATTTTACCTTAAGTTTTAACACTCCTGAGGGTTGCTTATGTTATTCAATAGCGATTTGACAACGACTTGTCCAATTCGACAAAAAATCCGTGACTTCTACCGCATCGACGAAAATGCGGTTATCGATCATATTTTACCACTTGCTGAAGTAGGTGTTAAAGCACGAAGTCGTGCCTGGGAAAGAGCTCGCCAAATTGTTTTAAATATTCGTAAAGACCAAGATGGTCAAAGCGGTGTTGATGCACTATTAAATGAGTTTTCACTCTCTAGTGAAGAAGGCGTAGTATTAATGTGCTTAGCCGAAGCCCTGCTTCGCGTACCAGACAAAGCAACTCAAGACACATTAATTCGTGACAAATTAGCAAAAGGCGACTGGAGCTCTCATTTAGGCAGCAGCGATTCGTTATTTGTTAACGCATCGTCTTGGGGTCTATTAGTAACCGGTAAAATGGTTAACTACACAGATAAAACCAAAGAACAGCAATTTGGTATGCTTAAAAAAACCATAGGTCGTTTAGGCGAGCCTGTTATTCGTAAATCAGTAAACTTTGCGATGAAAATTATGGGTAAGCAATTCGTTATGGGTCGTACCATTGACGAAGCAATAGTACGTGCTGCCGATAAAGAACAAAAAGGCTATGTATATTCATACGACATGCTAGGCGAAGGCGCGCGCACCATGAAAGATGCGCAGCGTTACTTTGACAGTTACATGAACGCGATTCATGCTATTGGTAAAGCGGCAAATGGCCGTGGCCCAATAAAAAGCCCAGGCATTTCAGTTAAGCTTTCTGCTATTCATCCTCGTTATGAGTTTACGCATAAAGAACGCGTAATGGCCGAGATTGTGCCTAAGCTTAAAGAGCTTGCGCTAGCAGCTAAACAATATGATATTGGCTTTACTGTTGACGCTGAGGAAGCAGACCGTCTAGATATTTCTTTAGATGTAATTGAAGCGGTATTTAGTGATGACGACCTAGCAGGTTGGAACGGCTTTGGTTTAGCGGTTCAAGCGTATCAAAAACGCGCTATATTTGTAATTGAATGGCTAACTGAACTTGCAACCCGTGTGGGTCGCAAAATGATGGTGCGTTTAGTTAAAGGCGCTTATTGGGACACTGAAATAAAAACCACACAACAAGATGGTTTAGAGCATTTTCCGGTATTTACTCGCAAAGCAACCACCGACGTGTCTTATAAAGCGTGTGCCATGAAAATGCTCGAAGCACGTGATGTACTTTACCCACAGTTTGCTACCCATAATGCCTACTCAGCAGCAACTATATTAGAAGTGGCTAAAGGTGATAACACCGGTTTTGAATTCCAACGTTTACACGGTATGGGCGAATCTTTATTTGACCAAATTGTTACCGAGGAAAAAATTCAGTGCCGCGTATACGCACCAGTGGGCCAACACGAAGACCTGCTGGCTTACTTAGTACGCCGTTTATTAGAAAATGGTGCTAACTCATCGTTTGTTAATGCCATTGTAGATACCACTAAGCCAGTTGAGTCACTATTACCTGACCCGGTAGAAACACTGCAAGGTTTACGTAATAAATACAATACGCAAATTAAAATGCCAATTGACTTATATGGCGCCGAGCGTGCCAATTCAAAAGGCATGGATTTAACCGATATAAACGTGATCACTCCGTTTAAAGAAAACCTTGATCTGTGGTTTAACGAGCACTTAATTGAGCCAAGCCAAGTACCTGAGGGCTCTGTGGCAGTTAAAAACCCGGCAAACCACAAAGAAGTAATTGGCCATATAAAACTGCAATCTAGCGATGAAATGCAAATTTTGCTAGCCAACGCAGAAAGCGCTTTTGAATCATGGTCACAAACATCGGTAAAAGAACGTGCTAATTTATTACGCCGTGTTGCCGATATTTTAGAGCGTCATCATGACGAACTAGTGGCTATTTGTATTAAAGAAGCCGGTAAAATAGCTAAAGATGGTATTGATGAAGTACGCGAAGCGGTTGATTTTTGTCGTTACTACGCAGCCCGCGCTGAAGAGCTATCGCAAGATGAGCGCTTTGAAGCTCGTGGTGTTATTTTATGTATTAGCCCATGGAACTTCCCGCTAGCTATTTTCTTAGGCCAAGTAGCCGCTGCCATTGTGACTGGTAATACCGTTATTGCAAAACCAGCTGAGCAAACCAGCCTAATTGCGCTGCGTGCCATTGAACTTATGCTGTCGGTAGGTTTACCAGAGCATGTTGTGCAAGCGGTAATAGCCCGCGGTAGTGACGTAGGTAAAACAATTGTTCCGGATGAACGCGTTCAAGCAATTATGTTTACTGGCTCGACTGAAACAGGCACGCTTATTTCACAAACACTCGCGGCGCGTAGCGATATTCAAGTACCGTTAATTGCTGAAACAGGCGGCCAAAACTGTATGATCGTTGACTCAACAGCACTCCCTGAGCAAGTGGTTGACGATGTAATTAGTTCTGGTTTTCAAAGTGCTGGGCAACGCTGTTCAGCGTTACGTGTATTGTTTATTCAAGAAGACGTTGCCGATGGCATAATCGAAATGCTTAAAGGTGCACTGGCTGAGTTACATATAGGCGACCCATCGTTACTATCTACTGACGTAGGCCCGGTAATTGATGAAAAAGCATTGAAAAGCTTAAATGATCACGTTGAGTACTTAAAAGGTAATGCGACATTACATTACGAGTGTAAAATTCCAGATAACACAGTAAATGGTGCGTACTTCTTTGCTCCTCGTTTATACGAAATAAAAGACTTATCGGTACTTAAGCGCGAAGTATTCGGCCCATGTGTACATGTTATACGCTTTAAATCGAGCGAACTAGACAGTGTTATGGATCAAATAAACAACACAGGTTACGGCTTAACTATGGGCGTGCATTCGCGCATTGAAGAGCGCTGTGAATACCTAGCTAAAATGTCGCGTGCAGGTAACGTATACGTTAACCGTAATATGATTGGCGCTATTGTTGGTGTGCAACCATTTGGTGGCCGTGGTTTATCTGGTACTGGTCCTAAAGCCGGTGGCCCTAACTACTTACAACGTTTAGTAAAAGAAAAAGCATCACCAGAAAACGTGCAAATGACCAATCTAACGCCAGACGAGCTGGATTTACACCACTACAGCGGTGCAAACGAGCAAGTAGAAAAGCTAATGATTAACTCTATGCGCGATGAAAAAATTTGGCGCTCAACACCACTAAACGACCGTGTCTCTGCGGTGCGTCAATTGCTTGCTAAAATAGCCACAGTTGAAATTATTGACGACTTAGCAGACGATTTAGCACTAACACTTGCCGATGCACGTGCACAACTTAATCGCTTAGAAAAGCACATGCGTAAATTTACTACATTACCAGGGCCAACGGGTGAGTCTAATACATTGCATCTTGAAGCACGTGGTTGTGTTGTATGTTACGCCGATAAGAGCACATCGTTTAACTTTTGGGCATTATCGATCATTACTGCAATTGCTGCGGGTAATACGGTAATTACCGTGGCCTCTGAAATATTTTATGAAGAAGCGGTTGCCTTTAGAGATAAATTTATTGCCACCGGTGTTGCCGAAGGCGTGTTCCAAGTAGCTAAACCAAATCAGTTACAAGCTATATTGGCACATCCGCACTTAGCCGGCGCTGTTGTTGCAGCGCGCTCTTCTCGCTTTGGTTATTTCAGCCAGCAGCTAGCGCAGCGTAAAGGTGCTATTTTGCCAGTGATCAGCTCTGAATATTACGATACGCTTATTAAACGTTTAGTAACTGAAAAAACCATCAGTATAGATACAACGGCATCGGGTGGTAATACATCGCTGATGACGCTTGTTGAAGATGATGAGTAACTAGTTTAGCACTAATTACTTATTCGTATGAAAAGGCACCTTAGGGTGCCTTTTTTACTATGTTAATTGTAATATTTTTGTTACTTTAACCAGTAGAATACTTATATGAAGTGAATTAAATTGAAAGTCATTCCAATTTCGCAGTTATTACCTGGCATGTTTGTACAAAGCGTAACAAAGCAAACCGGACGTATAAAAATAAAAAGCCAAGGCTGGGTTAAAACTCAAGCCGGTATCGATAAATTAAAAAATGTCGGTATTTTAGAAGTTGAAATAGATCCAGATAAAACCCTCATCGAATCAGTGCCTGAAAAAGATCCAGCTAAGACACCTTCCCCTATAGCAAAGCGCGATCCTTGGCAAAAAACGCACAGTGCCGAGCAAGAAATGGGCAAAGCTAAAAAGCTTTACGATGAAGCTAAATCACTACAAATTAAAGCATTTAAAGATATAAAAGCAGGTAAAAATATAGACATAGCGCCTTTTAGAGAGCTTGCTAGTGGTTTTATGGATTCGGTATTTAGAAATCAAGATGCACTTGCATGTCTTACTCAAATGCGCCAAAAAGATGCCTACCTGTTAGAGCACTCTATTAATGTTTCTATTTTAATTAGTATTTTTGCCAAGCATTTAAATATAGATAAAAATATAATTGAACAGCTAACTACTGGCGCGCTACTGCATGATATTGGCAAAATAAAAATTCCCGATGCAGTACTCAATAAGCCAGGACGTTTTACTGATGAAGAATTTACAATAATGAAAAATCATGCGCGCTTTAGTAAAGAAATTTTACAAGCTGCAGGGCTCAAAGGTATAGCTGTTGATATTGCCGGTATGCACCATGAACGCTTAGATGGTAAAGGCTATCCGTTTGGTAAAAAAGGCGATGAAATAAGCCAGTATGTGCGTATGGCGTCAATTGTTGACGTGTATGATGCACTCACTGCTGAGCGCGTTTATAAAGCGGGCATGGAGCCGATAAAAGCCTTTAAAATATTAAAAGAAGGTTGCCCTGATAGTTTTGATAGTGAGTTATTAACTAAATTTATTCAGTGTATCGGTATTCACCCGGTAGGCACACTGGTTAAGCTCTCGAGTCAAAAAGTGGGACTGGTGACACAGAGCAACCCTGCCAGCCCACTAAAGCCCGTTGTTAAAACTTTCTATAGTGCAAAGCATGGGCGCTACACCCAAGTGCAAGACATAGATTTAGCACATAAAAAAAGCCAAGATACGCTTGAGTCGGCAGTTAAAACTAACGAATACAATATTGACTTACAACGCTTTTATAAAAATTCAATTTTACCCTAATTAGCCGCTATTGCGGCCAATCTTGTAGCGCCTTTAAGCTAAATTCGTAGCCGTCAAAATCAAGTACGCTTTGCTCTGGTGTTATTTCTCGCACTGTTAATGCACCTATACTATCGCCCTCAAAAAGCTCGCGACCATTGAGCTTGATCCAACGCTTATCGAGTGCAGACGAATATATATGCGCCTGATATTTAAGTGGCGGTAACATGGCTTGTAATCCATCTGGCAACAGCTCTATTGGTTGCACGCGTGATGAGCTGCGCGTTGCTTGCGTTACTTCGTAGTTTTGTGTTTTTTCTGTATCTTGAATAGCTTGATCAAAAGCTGTTTCTAGTAATGTTGGGCTCTTTCCAAGCGCAGGTCTTTTAGTTTGTTGTGCTGTAGAGCCTTGCGAATCGAGCGGTTTACCAAGCACTTTATACTTACTTAAATCAAGCGATGCCGATGAAGGCATATTTGTTTGAGGTTGCTGCCCAGCTGCTTGTGTTGCCTGGTTATTCGTTTGATTGAAGCTAGGTTGATTATAATGTGGTTGTGAATATCCCTGCTGATTAATTGCGCCTTGCGCATACGTACCCTGAGCAAAACTATTTTGCGGATTTAGGTTTTGCTGGAGTGTGGCTTGATTTTCCATTATTGGAATATATTGCCCTTGCGGCGTAAGTAACATTTGTACAATACCACTTGGGGTTTGTACATATACTAACTGCCCTTGAATGGAAGTTGCTGTATTTACTGCGTCTGGCGGGGCCGTTTTTGGCGCTGATGGTTGCGCCGCTAATACAGCTATGTTTTGCTCTGCACTTTGTAATTTTGCTGTATTATCTATATCCGATTTGGTTGTTATTGTTGGTTCTTTATCGGCATTAGTATTTTTTAATATTGCTGTAGTGCTAACTTGCTCATTATTACTATTAAATGAGCTGTTTTGTAGCCATTTTCCACTAACAAAACCACCAGCAACACTAAAGCTAACCGCTAAGCTGCCACCAATCACAAACGCCAAGCGGCGGTATCGCACTAGAGACTGTTGTTGTTTAGCCTGCTGTGCCTGTAAGTCATACTGCTCGGCGCTTATATCGGCTTGTTGCGATTGCTTTAACGCATCTAATAAATAAGACATTAATCACCTAACTATAAAATAAATGAAAGCCCTAAGCCTGCTGCAAATAAAGCAACAAAAGCAGAGCAATATAGCCAATATGGCACGGTTTTAGGTGGCGTATTATTAGCCGCAATAAAATCGGGTGGTAATGATTCCTGAGCAGATTTTTTTATAATCTCGCTATCTATTGTTAATTGCTGTTTTGCAAATGCCCCTACTAACGCCCGCTCACACACTAAGTTCATTAATCGTGGCACGCCACCGGTAAGTTGATGAACGCTTTGCATTGCTTCCAACGAAAAAATACCTTTATCACAGCCTGCAATATGTAAACGATGCTTAATGTATGCCACCGTTTGTCCTTGTGTTAAAGGCAGTAAGTGATAGCGAGCTGTTATACGCTGTGCAAGCTGCCTTAACTCATTTCGTTTTAATAATACTTGCAGCTCAGGTTGCCCCACCAGCACTATTTGTAATAGCTTTTTATGATCGGTTTCTATGTTGGTTAGTAGGCGCAGTTGTTCTAGTACATCGGGAGCAAGTAACTGCGCTTCGTCAATAATAAGTATGGTATGCCCACCCGCTTTATTATTTGCTTCTAAGTGCTTTTTTATAACATCGGTAAGGCTTTTTAAACTCGCATTTTGTGCATCATAATTAATTTTAAGCTCATCACAAATACTCGCCAAGAGCTCAAGCTCTGATAATGCCGGATTATGGATCATCGCAACTTGAGTATTCTCTGGCAGTTTTTCTAGCATACTGCGAGTAATGGTTGTTTTACCGGTACCCACTTCGCCGGTTAATAATACAAAGCCGCCGTCTTCACCTAGTCCATAGGTAAGGTGCGCTAACGCTTCTTTATGTCGCTCACTTAAAAACAAATAATGGGGATTAGGCGAGATTGAAAAGGGTTTTTCATGCAAACCAAAATAGCTTAAATACACCTGAGTATTCCTTGGTAAATAAATCCCCTCCATAATGGCAAAAAAAGAGCCTTAGTGACAACACTCAGGCTCTTTTATTATTGAAATAACGTAAATTAATGTAAAAAGCACTGCTTTAAACTTAGCTGTGCATTTACTTATATTGGATTATTTTTCGTAACGCATTAAGCGCAAATAAACACTACTGGTTTTAGCGTGCAAACTATTTAATCCACTGTCAAACTGATATACCCAAGCAGAGTTAATCGTGTTTACACCTGAGGTATTGGTCCAATAGTTTTGTAGCTTTGTGCCCAAAAACACCGATTCGTTAATACTTGGCTCTGTACATCTGTGTTCAATAATACTTGCTAACTCTTTAATATTTGGTACTTGCCAGTCATTATAACTTGCCGTTGTATCGTTAACTGCGCCTCGCAATGCAGTTTGCCAGGTTAATGATGGTGTAGAGCCTTCGCATGTTGCTGTAGCATTGTTATACACTTGTCCGTAACTACAACGCTGCCACATTAAACCTGTTTTGCTATCTGACACTGTGCCATCGGGATTTATTGTAAATCGCTCTGTTGGTGTTGTTTGCGTAACAGAGTCATAACAAACCCCAGCTATTACGTTAAAGCTTAAACTCATTGCCGCAAATGTAGTTATTAATTTAAATTTCATATACTTCCCCTAACGGCTTCTAACTAAACGAACATAAGCAGTCTTACTTTTTGGATAAGCAAGGTCATTACCATCGCTCATATCTATAATATAAGCTTGCGATAAACTGGTACCATCAACCGCTGTTTGAGAGGTCCAATAACGCAAGTGACCCAGTAAACTAACCGCTGGCATATTAGGGAAAATACTCTCATCTATTAATACATTTTGCCCTTGCTTGCCGTAATCTACTAAGCTTAGTAACTCGGTGTAAGTAGGTACTCGCCAATTTGTGCCACCACAAAAATCTAACGCATTTACTTCTTGTATATAGCTTTGCAATCCGCAATCGGTATTACTTGGGCAACTAGAGTTGGCTGCGCCTCTTGCTCCGCCTACCTGAGGAATAGCAGATTCAGTAAGGTACCATGTGTAATGATTTTGCCCATCGCGTAATGTAGTGTTAGGTACCACACCTGACACAGGGCTTTTAACCTCCCACACTAAACCGGTTACGTTGTCGCGAATACAACTAAAATTTTGTGCGTCATCAGCCACTTCATCGGCAAACTCATTTAGTTTGGTGTAATCAAACGCTAAATTACCTTGCCCTACTTTGGCTAAACGATTCGCAAAGCTGTCTCGACCAAGTTCAGCATCTTGATTTGGAAAATCTTTACTAACACAGTTTATACGTTGAGTATTGTTGTAACACTCCCCTACACCTGTATCGTTTATTAACCCAAGCGCTTTAGGTGCAACATCTACAAATACACTATCGTTTGCGGTGCGCCCTTTTGAATCAGTAACCATTACTTCAAAGCTTAAAGTGGCGTTAGTGTCTATGTCTGAGGCATAAAAAGTAGTAATACATTGATTACTATTAGCTAATGTTTCCGCTTTGCCGGTTAGTTGTTGCCAGTCACATTTATAAGTACTGGTTGCGGCAGCGCTGTTACTTGCATCTAAGGTTACTTTATCAAACTCGTTAACTTGCTGATCAGCCCCGGCATTGGCAATAACAACTTGCGCTGTTTTATTTAAAGTCATGTCATATTCAGAGGTTGACTCTCCCCCTTCATCATCGGTAACCGTTAATGACCACTTTAAATTTGTATGGTTTTCAAGCAGTGGATGGCTAAAGCTTAAGGTAGAATTAGTAAAACTATTAATATTGAGGGCTGGTCCTGATATTAATTGCCACAAGTAGCTATTAATTTGACCATTTGTATCTGGATCTGTTGAGTCTGCTGCGCTTAGCGTTACGGTATCGTTATAAACCGATGGCAATACTTGCGGTGCTGTTTGAGTAATTACAGCTTGGGGTAATTGATTGTTTGAAGTAATAAAAATACTAATATCGTCATGTACTAAACCACCACCGGTTGTTTGATAGCTTACTCTGAGCACCAGTTCACTGTCTGCCTTTACATCTGGCGCGGTAATAGTTTGCACTGCACCATCGAGCGGAAATCCATCAACAATGGGGCCGCTTACGCGCTGCCAAGTAAACGTACCCTCGGTAGGTGAGCCTTTTGCAGTAATAGTAAAATCGGTTTTTTCAATAATTTGCAAATCGTTACCTGCAAATACTGAAGCTTGAGTGTTATCACCATCATCAGAGCTCCCCCCACCTCCGCATGCAACCAATAGCCCACACGACAATAACGGGATTAACGCAATTGCTCTCATACTAAGCACCTTTTTATATCAAAAAATAATTAATAATTATTTAAAGCAATAAAAGTGCCACTAAGTACTATAAATAACTATCTTGATGAATACGTACAAATAACTTAGTACCTATTTTACTGTAATCAACCTTGTATTCCCGCCCATCAAGGGCTTGAATAAATAACAATCGTTTTTCTTCGCCAAACACATCGGCGCTACCAACATAAACAACTTCTAAGTAACGCTCTTTTGCGTCACGGCGGTTTTTTGGCAGCTCTTCTTTAAATGGTTCTAAGCCATTTTGGGTCACTTTAATTCGAGGGTGGATTTCAGAATTAACAATGACTAAATCAAGTTTTTTGTCTTTATGTATTATGGTATTACGACCACTTTTTAAAAAAGCTCTTTCTTGGCTCATTATTATTCCTACTGCCGCGTTTTAATTACTTACTTGCGACGCTATAAATTTAAGGGGGTCGCGCTGCCATGCATTTAAGTTAGCACTAAATTCCCAAATATTTCTATCTAATACACTCGCTGGTAATAATAGCTCATAGCCTGTTAGTAACTGCAAATGCTTAGCCCTGTTGCCAAACATTGCTATTAACCCATTATAGCTAATTCCATTTTTAGATCTATATTGTGTATCCTCTACCAGCCATTCTGATGGGCAATCGCCATTTTTGCAATTCTTTTGAATTAGTTGCATAAATAAATGACGCTGCTCTATCAATAATTTCCCTGCGATTCTTGGGGCTAAACCCGTTAAAAACTCATCCATATCGTTTACCTTAATTCCTACCACGTTAAGCTCTAAGTGCTCAAGCCCTACTGCTATTTTGGGTATTCCGCTTGATTTAAAATTACTATGAGCTAAATGCCAAACACCATATTTGTGCTGATAAGTTAACTGCTCAGTGGTTAACACTAAGCTATAAAATGGCTCTTGGGTTTTAAAAAAACCAATTGTTATTGCTGCAATACACAAACTAACTAAAAAAATTTCTAGAATGCTAATTTCACCAGGGCGTAATAAATTAAACAGCATAATAAATAACAAACCAATCGCACCAACAATTAATACTTCTATGCCATGCTTAGCTCCCTGCGCACGATACTTAATTTGCATAGCGTTAAACTCATCCATATTGATAATAAACACTGTAAAAAATGAACATAATAATGCCCCACAATGCTATTTTTCTGAGCATTAAACATTTTTTGCACGGCGTATTTAACTTCATAAAATACCTTTTAAAGCTCAAGCATGAGTTTATTTAATTAATTATTATAACTTTTACGCTTAATTCACAAATTAATGGGACATAATACCGCCTTTTCTCGGTGTTATTTCGTACAATAGTTATAATTTATTTTTTGGTATTAAAGCAATGTACTCAAGACAATCAGGTAGAGCTCTTTTTCCATTTATTATTACGCTACTCGTAATATTTAGCGTTTATTTATATTTACCCGCTAGCCAAGGTGAACAAGCAGATTTTTCACAAATGGCCACGCAAGTGTCTGCTCACACTGTTACCTCGCAAGAAAATGCAGTAATGATTGAAGCTATTGGTAGCGCTCGCGCTAACCAAGCTGTATATATTACCAGCGCACAAAGTGATTACGTGACTAATATTTTCTTTGAAGATGGCGACCTAGTTAGCAAAGGCCAAAAGCTAGTACAACTGCAAAGCCAACAAGAACAAATTGCTGTAAAAGAGCTCAATATTAATTTACGCGAAGAAAAACGCCAACTCGATAGACTTACCGAACTTTCACGTTCTCAGTCAACAGCAAAATCGTTACTCGAAGAGCAATTATCACGAGTTGATGCCACCCAAGCACAATTAGAAAGTGCTAAAACCAAGCTAGCTGAAATGACCATTACCGCGCCATTTTCTGGCATGTTGGGAAAGCGTGAGATATCGATTGGTGCCTATGTAAATAACAGTTCAATTATTACCACCCTCGATGACATAAGTATCATTAAAGTAGACTTTAAAGTACCTGAAAAATATTTAGCGCAATTAGCTACCGGCATGAAAGTGCTCACTCAAAATGATGCTTATCCAGATCAAACCTTTATCGGTAAAGTAACGCATATTAGTTCGCGTATTGACTCGGTAACGCGTAGCGTAGAAGTAACCGCCAGCTTTGCAAATAATTCAGGTTTGCTTCGCCCTGGTATGCTACTTAAAACAGCGTTAGAGCTAAGTAGTAACCAAGCATTAATGGTTCCAGAAAAAGCAATTATTCCGCTACAAGACAAACATTACGTATTTCAAATTTTGGACGGTGTTGCTAATCGTGTTGAAGTGCATATTGCGGGCAGAAATAACGGCTGGGTTGCTGTTGATGAAGGCTTAACCGATGGTGAGCAAATTATAACTGAGGGGCTAATAAAAATTCGCTCTGGCAGTAAAGTTAGCGTGAAGGGATAACCCGTGAAAATTACCGATATTAGCGTTAAACGCCCTGTTTTTGCGATTGTAATAAATCTACTTTTACTCACCTTTGGGCTCGTTGCTTTTAGCATGCTGCCACTGCGTGAGTACCCTGATATTGAAACACCTATTGTTAATATTAGTACCGAATATACTGGTGCTTCTGCAGAGATTATAGAAACCAAAATAACCCAAGTCATCGAAAATCGTATATCGGGTATTGAAGGCATTAAAAGTATTAACTCATCGAGCCGTAATGGCCGCTCAAATATTACGATTGAGTTTGATATTAAGCGCGATATAGATGCTGCATCTAACGATGTGCGTGAACGTGTTGCCCGCGCCGCAGATAGCCTACCTGAACAAGTTCGCCCGCCTGAGGTGTCTAAGTCTAACAGCGATGAAAGCCCTATTGTATGGTTTGTGCTAAACAGCGAAACCATGAACTCAATGCAATTATCTGATTACGCACAGCGTTTTATTGTTGATCGCCTAGCCGTAGTTGATGGTGTGTCTAACGTACGCATTGGTGGTGAGCGAAAATACGCCATGAAAATTTGGCTAAACCGCCAAGCAATGGCTGCTCGCGGTATTACTGCGAGCGATATAGAACAAACACTACGCACCGAAAACGTAGAGTTACCCGCTGGCGAAATTGAATCGGTTGACCGTGACTTTACTGTACGTACTGCCCGCAGTTATAAAGATCAGCGCGACTTTCAAAACCTAGTAATAAAACGCGGTGATGATGGTTACCTAGTACGCTTAAGTGAAGTGGCTGATGTACAACTCGAAGCCGCCGATGACGAGAGTTTATTTCGGGGTAATGGCCGCAATATGATTGGTTTAGGCATTGTAAAGCAAGCTAAAGCCAACACCTTAACTGTGGTTGATAACGCCCGCGCCGAACTTGAAAAAATAAAACGTAACCTACCCGAAGGAACCACTATAGAGGATAGTTACGACTCATCTATTTTTATAAAAGAATCGATTAATGAGGTATACAGCACCCTTGCTATTTCTATGGGCTTAGTTGTATTAATTATTTTTATATTTTTAGGTAATATTCGTGCCACCTTAATCCCTGCAGTTACTGTGCCGGTGGCGTTAGTGGGTAGTTTTATGTTTTTACTCGCTATGGGTTATTCCATTAACTTACTTACTTTACTTGCACTGGTACTAGCAATCGGCTTAGTGGTTGATGATGCCATTGTTATGTTAGAAAACATTCATCGCCGCATAGAGCTTGGCGAGCCACCTTTATTGGCCGCTTATAGAGGCGCGCGCGAAGTGGGCTTTGCAATTATTGCTACCACTTTAGTGCTTATTTCGGTATTTGTACCCTTAGTATTTATGGATGGCCGTATTGGTGCTTTATTTACTGAATTTGCTATGGCGGTAAGTGCCGCAGTATTTTTCTCAAGTATTACAGCACTTACTCTTTCACCTGCGTTATGTTCTAAAGTATTAAAAGCCTCTGAAAAAGAAAGTAAATTTAGCCAGTCGATGAACCGCTTTTTTGCTAAGGTAGAGCTTAGTTACCGTAACTCACTTGCCTCTAACATGACCCGTAAATGGGGCTTAATGATCAGCTTATTATTAGCTGGCTTTGTAAGTTATTCATTATTTACTCAAATACCCTCTGAGCTAACACCTAAAGAAGACCGTGGTACCTTTTTTGTTATGATGAGTGGCCCTGAAGGCGCCAGTTATGAGAACAATGCCGCTAACATGAGTAAAATTGAAGATCGCTTAATGCCTTACTCTGAATCTGGTGAGCTAAGCCGCGTACTCGTGCGCGTACCAGGCTGGGGCGGCAGTGGCGGTGTAGCAATTGTAGGTATGGCCGATTGGGACAAACGCCAACGTTCTACCTGGGAAATAATGGACGAAATAAGCACTAAACTGCAGGAAGTTACCGACGTGCGAGCCTTTGCTATTATGCGCCGAGGCATTGGCGGCGGTGGTTCATCACGCCCAATCGAGTTTGTACTACAAGGTAACGATTACGCACAACTAGCCGATTGGCGCGACCGTATTATAGAGCGCGCTGAGAAAAATCCAGGACTGGTTAGAATCGATCATGATTACAAAGAAACATTCCCACAGTTTTTAGTCAGCATAGATAAAAACAAAGCGGCCGATTTAGGTATTTCTGTATCTGATGTAGGGCGTACACTCGAAACCATGCTAGGTCAGCGTCGTGTTACTACTTTTATAGATCGCGGCGAAGAGTACGACGTTATTTTAAAAGGCACTAAAGAAGACTTTGCCAACCCTACTGATATATCAAACATTTATCTTAAATCACGCAGTGGCGAGCTAGTCCCGCTTGATAGTTTAATTAGCTTAAAAGAAGAAGCTACCGCATCGCGCTTAAACCGCTACAACCGTATGCGTGCAATTACCTTAAGCGCCAACTTAGCCGATGGTTATACACTTGAGCAAGCACTTAACTTTTTAAACAAAGTGGCCATGGAAGAAAACAACATAGATGGCGCGATTGACTACAAAGGCGAATCGCAGTTGTTTTATGAAGGTGCTTCGGCCATGACCTACGTGTTTATTTTAGCACTTACGGTTACCTTTTTAGTACTAGCGGCACAGTTTGAAAGCTTTATGCACCCATTTGTAATAATGCTTACCGTACCCCTTGGCTTAATGGGTGCTATGTTTGGCTTGTGGGCCACAGGACTTACGCTCAATATTTACAGCCAAATAGGTATTGTGATGCTCATAGGGTTAAGTGCTAAAAACGGCATATTAATTGTTGAGTTTACTAACCAACTACGCGACAAAGGCGTAGAGTTTAGCGAAGCTATTTTACAAGCCGCTACGCAGCGCCTACGCCCTATTATTATGACCTCATTAACCACTGTAATGAGTGCGGTACCTCTGGTTTTAGCCTCGGGCCCGGGTGCAGAAAGCCGTATGGTAATTGGTGTTGTAGTGTTTACCGGTGTTGTTGTATCAACCCTACTGACTCTGTTTGTAGTACCTGCTGCTTACTATGCACTTGCGCGCAATACACAGTCACCTGAGTTTTTGCAGCAAAAACTTGATAAACAAGCCGCTAAAAAGCCATTCGAAGAGATCTAACCTCCTAATAGCGTCGTAACCTTGTTGTTACGACGCTTTAGACTTATGCTCTGCATAATCTAAACTTACAGCTATTTTGGAGTATTTATGAGTTCAACAACGCAAGTCGCTACCTTTGGTGGCGGCTGTTTTTGGTGTATAGATGCAGCATTTAGACGTGTAAATGGCGTATTAGATGTAAGTTCTGGCTATACCGGTGGCGAAACCGACACCCCAACCTATAATTCTGTATGCTCTGGCACAACCGGGCACGCTGAGGTTGTTAAAGTTGAATTTGACACCACTGTAGTTAGCTTTGAAACACTGCTAGCAATGTTTTTCACTTTGCATGATGCAACACAATTAAATCGCCAAGGTAACGATATAGGCACACAGTATAGAAGTGTTGTTTACTATCACGATGAGGCTCAACTAAAGCAAACCAATGAAATGATAGCTCAACTGCAAAGCCATGTGAGTGAGCCAATTGTGACAGAAGTCAGCCCTGCCACTACGTATTATCCAGCAGAGCATTATCATCAAGATTACTATAACGAAAACCCACAGCAGGGTTACTGTAGTATTTTAATAGCACCTAAATTACATAAGTTTGAAACCGTATTTAAAGAGTTTTTAACTGACTAGCTAAGTTTAACTACTCAGTAGAAAGCCCGATTTAAATCGGGCTTTTGTATTTTCAGCTTAATTTAATAATCTTTATCTATTAAAGGCATTAAAAGCATTAAAGACGGCTAAAACTGGTAGCTTGCGCCCGCAAAAAAGCGACGCTCTGGTGTGTTGTAGTAATATACTTCACCCGTTATAGAATCAGTGCTTGAGTCAACCACGTTATACTCTTTATCAAATAAGTTTTCTACACGAAGCGAAACCTCAATGTGTTCATTTACTTGATAATTACCCGCTAAGTTCCAAAGCGTGTATGAGCCTAAACGCGTCACAGCACCTTGTCGGTCACTACGATATTGCATGTCTAAGCTCGCATCAAACGCACCAAACTGTTTTGCAAGTTCCCAATTAAATGTACGTTTAGCAACATTACGTAACTCTGCGCCCGTTTCTTCGTCTTCTGCACTTAAATAAGCAAAGTTAAGATTACTATCGAAACCCAAAATTTGTTGTGACAGGCTAAACTCAACCCCTTCGTAGCGTGCTTCATTTAAGTTGATAGGAAAAAAGTTAGAATCCAAAGAGATTTTATCTTCAATATCATTTCTAAAAATAGCAACATCAACACTTGCTATATCAAAATCTACATTTAACCCAATCTCTCGGTTTAATGATTTTTCAGGCTCTAAATCAGGATTAGATGAAGGTGGAAAACCAGGAAAAGCCGGAAAGTATAAATCGTTAAATGTAGGTGCTTTAAAACCAGTGCTTTGACTTATTCTAAAGGTTGCGTCTTCAGATAAATGATAGCCAGCTGCTGCAGTGTAAGTCGTTTCGTCACCAAACTGTTCATCATCGTCTTGACGCACAGTTAAATTAGCTAACACTTTCTCTGTATTATAATAAGCACCAACAAATACAGCTAATACATCACGCTCTTGTACACCATACTGCGTTGTACTACGAGATACATCATCGTTGTACCAGTTAACGCCGCCGCTAATATTAAGCTCTTCAGATAATGTATATTGACCGTTATAATCCAATTGCACACGTTTCGTTATAAAATCATTTACACCAAATGCTGAGGTATCGTGTGAATCATCTGTTGAAATAGCAATATCAATACTGTGCGATTGGTTAGTGTAGTTTTTATTCCAACCTGCAGAAAGCTGATAGTTTTTAAAATCACCTGTTTCTACAGTACTTGTGGCTGGGCTGAAACGATTGTCGTAATCTACATAGCCTTCACTGTATTGGCCTAATAACTTAAAGTTGCCGTAGCGTGCATCGGTATAATTTACTTTAAAACCAAGATTCTTATTTTCATAGCCATCTTCATCTGGTGCTACACCTTGGAGTACATCAAAACCATCAGTTTTTTCAAAACCTGCGTTAAACGCAGTAGTAACATCGCCTGATTTTACAGAGCCAGCCACCTGATAATCTTGATAAGAATCAGAACCAAACGTAGCACTCACAGATAAGTTATCTGACTCACGCGTGATAATATTAATTACGCCCGCGAGTGCGTCAGAGCCATAAATAGCCGCGCGAGAGCCTTTAATAATTTCAATGCGTTCAATACTATTTAAAGGGACATTATTTAGTGCTTTTTGTCCAAGTGTTGCAGACCCTGTACGTACACCGTCAATCAAAATCAACGCATCGCCAGAGCCAGTACCACGAAGTGACACACCTGTACTTTGACCAAAACCACCGTTTGGATTAACCTGAAAACCAACTTGTTTACTTAATAGCGTTGGTAAATCGCGTACGTTGCTTGCTTCTATTTCTGCACGCTCGATAACATTTACACTTGCTAAAACGTCATTGATTGATTGCTCAAATTTATTAGCTGTAACGGTTATTTTTTCAATTGATTGCTCTGCGCCAGACACAGAAAATGAAAGCGCGGCAGAAATTGCAACGCCAAGTGCTGATTTATTTAACATGATGTCCCCTACCTTTGCCCACCGCAAAGATGTTAATAAGTAAGATTACTTCAAGGCCGGTCTCCGGACTCAGTCAACACTATAATAGCTGCTAATACTTTACCGTTGCGGGGGCAGTGTTGGGGTTGTTATCGTCTTGAAAACGCACCAACTTCCCGATTATCTTGCTGTTAATTTCAATACTTTGAAACGTATACAAAGGTATTAAGCAAGCACCTTGAAAATAGGTCGCTATTGTGAGTATTTTGTTTACAAATGTCAATAGACGTCTATATAGCCAAAGTTTGATTTTTAACGATATAAACCCTCAACAATCACTTTAAAAGAGTTAAATTACATATCAAGCTACTAATAGCAAAAAAGCCAAACTTCATTGCTGTAGCTTGGCTTTTTTAACACAAATTTTTTAAAAATTAGTCTCCTAATCTCTATAATATCTGTAATCTGTTTTATTAATCGCGGAAGTTTTTAAACTGAAATGGCTGGCCTAAATCGGCGCTACGTACTACTTGCATAGCTTCTTGAAGATCATCTCGCTTTTTACCTGTTACGCGTACTTCTTCACCTTGAATGGCGGCTTGTACTTTAACTTTTGAATCTTTAATGGCTTTAACTATTTTTTTAGCCATCTCTTTTTCAATACCTTGCTTTAAACCAACGTTACGAAAAACATTTTTACCCGCTCGGCTAATATCTTGCAATTCAAGGCTTGATACATCCATACCACGCTTAGAAATTTTACTCGCTAAAATATCAAATAATTGTATAACCTGAGAGTCAGCTTCGGCTTTAAGCTTAATTACTTTATCATTTAGCTCAATCGATGCATCAACTCCCCTAAAGTCAAAGCGAGTTTCTAGTTCACGGTTTGCATTATCAACTGCGTTTTTAGCTTCGTTCATTTCTACTTCAGATACAATATCAAATGAAGGCATTGATTTCTCCTAACTATTTTATCTTAATTTTATACTTAATTTATTAAAGCGATTATAACGCTAAAACTATAAATCTTTACACTTTTATGCATCTTGTTCAGGTGCGATACTAAATTAGTTTGATATACTACGGTTTCTTTTTTAAGCGATTTTAGGATTTGTTGTGACAAGGCGTGTTTATCAAGCAATTTTTTTAATTAGTATTGTGGTGTTTACCTTTTTATTTGCGAAAGAAATAAAAGGGGTTGGCAACCTGTTTCCTCATGTTGATAAAGTAGCCCACTTTGGGATATTTTTCATCCTTGCCATAATAATGGATAAAGCGTTTAAACTCCCTTTATACGCACAAATACTTTTATTAGCCGGTTACGGTGCTGCAATAGAAATAATGCAAGACGCACTTCCATATAGGCAAGCATCAATCGCAGATTTTATTGCAGATTTTGCCGGCGCAGCAAGCTACTTTATAATCAAAGCAATTTTAACCCCACGTAAAAAGAACTCTCATGGCTAAAATTCTTATTATTGGCGACGGCGCAATAGGCTTATTATTAGCCCACTTTTTAAGTGCGCAGCATAGTGTAAGCGTGTTAACCCGAAAAAGTACGAGTAACACTCGCTTTTACAGTAGTGACAACAGTGCTTCACAAAAAATAAATGCCTCTTTTATTTCATTAAATGAGCTTAATAGTTTACCTAAATTTGATGTGTTTTTATTTACGGTAAAAGCCTTTCAAGTGCAAAGCGCATTTGCACAAATAAAACAGTTTTTGCCTCAACATTGCTCTGTTGTGCTTTCGCATAACGGTATGGGTAATGTAGAGCAGTTAAAATGTGAGCTCAATGAACACCAAGCGCTTTATTTTTTAACAACGAGTATGGCTGGGTTTAAATCAAACCAATATATAGTACAGCACACTGGTAATGGGCAAAGTATAATTGGCGGATGTAACAACTTAGGTGTTAAAAATAGCAAAATTATGGCGGATCAATTAACCGCGATCCCCCTTTTAAATGCGTCTATGAATATTGAGCAGCTACGTTTTAATAAGTTATTAGTTAACATAGCAATAAATCCGCTAAGTGCGCTACATAACATTAAAAATGGTCAGTTGCGCGAGCCTCAATATTGCTCAATTATAATTAACCTGCTAACCGAAGCATGTAATATTGCTAAGGCAAAAAACCTTGATGTAACGTTAATCAATGCACTGAGCAGTGCGTATGATGTGATGGCACGTACCGCAGAGAACTTCTCATCTATGCAACAAGATGTTGCTCACAATAGAGCAACTGAAATAATGGCAATTTGTGGGTACATTAGCGAGCAAGGCAAGCTTTATAATATAAAAACCCCTTTTAACGATGAACTTTTAGCTAAAATTGCAGCAAAAAAAAGCGCGGTATAAACCACGCTTTTTAAATAGTTAACTTCTACGGGCGATATACCTTTACCGTAGTAAAGCCTTGTTCGTGTAGAATAAGCGCTTGTAACTGGCTCATTACACCTCTATCGCAATACAAGTAATAGTCTTGATCTTTTGGTAAATCACCAAACTTAGTTGCTAAGCGAAAAAACGGCAAATGCACCACTTCTATAGAATCAATTTCCAGTGGTGCTGCTTCTTCTTCCTCTGGAGAGCGAATATCAATTACCACTGCACCAGCTGGTAAATCGGCAACCGACTCAGCTTCTTTTAGTTCCTGCTTAGCTTCTACATCAATATCGCGCACATCCATTACTCGTGCGTTTTCTATTACGGTATTAAGAATATCAAAGTCGAACTTCTCTTCTTCTGCTTTTATTACTTCTATTTTAGCTTTAACAGTTGGCTTTTTAGAAATAACACCACAGTATTCCGGCATCGTTTCGGCCATTTCGGCCGTACCAATTTGACGTGCAATATTAATAATTTCTTGTTTATCGTGTTGAATTAACGGGCGTAAAATAAGGGTTTCGGTTACGCGGTCAATGACACTTAAATTTGCTAATGTTTGGCTAGAAACCTGACCAATACTTTCACCGGTTACCAAAGCTTGAATATTTAATTTTTCGGCCACTTTACTGCCTGCGCGCATCATCATGCGTTTAAGCACCACACCCATTTGGCTGTTTTCAATATTCTCTAATATTTCTGCTACTACTGGTTCAAAATCAACGGTAATAAATTTAACTTTATGAGTTGAGCTGTATTTATTCCATAAGTAGTAGCTCGCTTGTTTAACACCAATTTCGTGCGCCGCACCGCCTAAATTGAAAAACAAAAAGTGCGTACGAGCGCCTTTGCGGATCATTTGATAACTGGCTACACCCGAATCAAAACCGCCAGACATAAGCGATAGTACATCTTCTTGTGTTGGCAGCGGGAAGCCTGCCATGCCAAGGTGAGTATGCGATACTATGTAAGCTTTCTCGTCTTTTATTTCAAGGCGTATCGTTACTTCTGGGTGGCTTAGCTTTACGCTTGCACCGGCAACATGCTGATTTAGTCCACCGCCCACATAACGCTCTAACTCCGTTGAAGTAAAGTCATGCTTACCAATACGTTTAGCGCGTACACAAAACGTTTTACCTTCAATGGTGTGACCAACTAATTCAATGGTTTTTTTATAAATATCGTCAAGCGTTTCAAAGCTCGTTTCGGTTACTTCTATAAACTGCACAATACCCGGAATTCGCGCTAGGCTATCAATAAAAGTGGCACGTGTTTGCTCACCTTCAAGTAGGGTAACTACTGAGATATTGTCCCAGTTGTTTCTAACTTGTACTTTTTCGTCAATACGGCGCAGTACAATCTTAATGTTATTTTCTAACACTTTGGTAAAGCGTTTACGAACCGAGCGGCTTTTGATGGCAATTTCAGGATGTAGTTTGACGATAAATTTAAGCATAGTTCACTCTTAGACTGCGGGAATTCGCGCTCCCAGGCATTGGGCGCGCGATTATAGCAAAAAAATTAACGCCTAGGAACTAAGAGCAGCCGGAATACTTGGGGCTGAGTGAGCAAGTTGCGTGTATTTTTCGCGTAACTGGTTCATTTTATCGCTACTTTTATCTGTGCTGTAGGCTCTAAATAAAGTTAATACTTTTAAAATACCATGATAAATATCTTGCTCGGCAAGTGCGCCACTGAGCCTGCGGGCTTTAATATAAGGGGTCCAAAAACTAACTGTTAATTTAAGCGTATGTGCAAGTTCGAGCGCATCTTGCTCATTAATCGCAATCATTTCACTATCACGTAAACCAAGTATTATTTTACGCACCTGCTCTAACAGCTCTAGTTGAAAATCAATATAAGCCTGCTTAAGCTGCGTATCTCGCGCCAAAATATCGCCTAAATTGTCGTAAAAAAAGTGGTAGCGCCACATCAGTTCAAATAGCGAATCTAGATATACCGTTAACTGACTAAATGCATCATCATTTTTGTTTATAGGTTTAAAGTGAGTGCTCAAGTGCTCACTATACAGCGCAAAAATATGGCGAATAATGTCTTCTTTATTTTTAAAATGGTAGTAAAGATTACCCGGGCTCATGTTTAAATGCGAGGCTATATGATTAGTTGATATCGCTCGCTCACCATGCTCATTAAACAATGAAATACTGGTGTGTATTATTTTATCCTTGGTATTCATATACTAACACTCTATTTTATTCAACAAGTTACAATTCGTACAATAAGTTGTCTAGTATAAACAAAAACAGCATAATTAAACACTCTGTGTAATAGCTTAGTCGTGACAATTAAAGCCACTTACTAGGCTGATTTGTATAAAAAACACTGTTACACTAATGCTAAAAATAATACATAGCGATACTTTATGAAAATCACTGCAATTTATCCAGGTACTTTTGATCCGCTAACTAACGGACACACAGATCTAATTCAACGTGCCTCAAAGATGTTTGATACTGTTATCGTTGCTATTGCTCATAACCCCAGTAAACAGCCTTGCTTTAGCCTTGATGAGCGTGTAGCTCTAGCTAATACTCTTTTAACTCATATAGATAATGTAAAAGTGATAGGATTTTCAGGTTTACTTGCTGATTTGGCACGCGATCACAATGCTAATGTATTAATTAGAGGCATAAGAGCGGTTTCTGATTTTGATTATGAATTTCAGCTAGCGAATATGAATCGACGCCTAAACCCAGATTTAGAAAGTGTATTTTTAACCCCGTCAGAGCGAAATTCGTTTATTTCGTCAACCTTAGTAAAAGAAGTGGCACGCCATAATGGTGATGTAAGCGAATTTGTAGACCCTATTGTAATGGCTGCACTTAATAAAAAGCTAGGTTGCAGCTACAGCAAATAAGCTAACGAGCGCATTACTTAAGTGCGCTAGCTCTATGCATATAGCGCGCTTTAACTTGGTTACATACCCATACTAGGCCTAAAAAATCTTTATTTATAATTAATACTAGCACCATCAATAAGTCAACAGCGTTTATCCCTATTGCGTACAAAGTCCACAACCACCAAACTTCGGTTTGTTCTAAAACATAAATATCGTAATACATAGCAAAAAACAAACAAGCATTGATACTTAGTCCTACGATTAAATACATAAATGCAATTGGTTTAGGCTTTTTAATCAATACACCCCACACAATAATTACACCAATTGTCAGCACATCGTATGTTGCCCAATCTATAAGTGTCACTGTTTCATAATCGAGGAATGCACTTAAAAAATATGAAGTCATCATAATAAAAGCGAGCTGGATAGTACCTTTGTCTTTTTTATTAATTTTTGATACTAACGTGTACAAAAACGCCATTAAAAAGCCCCATAAAATAAAAGCGCCTATTGATTGGCCTATTGTTTCACTAATGGTCAATTTGATTCTGCTGTAATACACTACGATTAAAAATAAAGCGTTTGAGCTCAATCAAACCCAAAAAGTCTTTATTTATAAAAAGCACTGCAATCATAAGTAAATCGATAACGTTAACGCCAATTGAATAAACACTCCAAAGCCACCACTCGTCAATGTTTTCAAGTATATATAAGTCATAGTACATCACTAACATTAACAAAGAATTGAACATTAAACCGATTACAATATAATTAATAGCGGGGCAATTTTTTATTGAAGAGGTTTTAAAGTAAACAACTAATAATACTGTAATTGTTAGTAAATCATAAAGGGTAAAATTGAGGTATACATTACTTAACATATAAAGTACTTCACTCATCGAATACGAGAAAAGCATAATGCTTGCAATATATAAAAGTGATTTATTTGTGTTATTTATACTCGAAGCTAAGCAATACAAAAAAGCCATTAAAAAGCCCCATTGAATAAATGCACTTATATAATCGGCTAGAATAAAGTCTACGTACATATAGTTAAGGGGTATAGTTTATTTTAGGTTTTTTGAATAAAGACAAAATTTTGTTTTTTATCTTGTGTAAGCCAAGGAAGTCTCGATCAACAATTAGAGCAACTATCATTAGTAGATCTATTATATTTACAGTAAACGAGTAAATATTCCAAAAAAGCCACGAGTCCTTATTGTTATAAACATATATATCTAAATGCATTAGCAAGCTAAATATAGAGTTAATTATTAACCCTATTATAATATATAAAAATGAGGAAGTTGTTTTTCTCAAAGCAAAATAAGAACCAACTAATATAGCGACTGTAGCATAATCATATAATGCCCAGTCTAGGTAAACAGAAGTTCCTATTGATAACCAGGTAAAAAAATAGTCTGATGTTGAATAAGAGACCATCATGATAAATGAACTGAGTAATAGGGTCGTATTTCTTTTTATATCTAGAAAATAAATAAATATATTAAAAAAAAATGCCATCAAAAACCCCCACATAACCAGGGCTGACAACGAAAAAAAACCAAAAAACTCAGTCAAAAACATTTTTCACCTTTACAAAATCACTTAGGCTTCACCGGTGGAAGAATAACAACACCACCACGATGCAGGTCTACGCCACCAGCGGCTGCTAACCCCTCTTGAGAGAAGCTTACTGTATCAGATTGCAGGGTTTTAGGGCTAGCAGTTTGTTCCATTGCTGGCTTTAATTGTTGCGTTTTATTGTATGCTTGCATTTGTAGTTGGCTGTTAGCTGAAACTTGCATGTGATTATTCCTTGTAAGTGTTTTTGTATTGTTGGCGAAATCTTGTATTACACCTTTTAAAGAGGGTAATTAAATTGACCTTATATTTAGTAGCAACGTTTTTATCTAAGCTGTTACTGCATTTTACACTTATAACAAAAGCAACCACTGTGCCAACTTTTAATTAATACCTTAAAATAATCATAAAACTTTATATTTATAACTTAAATTAGTGTTTTTCACCCATAAAAAAACGCACGAGGGTAACCCGTACGTTTTTTACATCTAGGGAGTTTAAGCCACGAATTTACACGGGATCTCCGCTTTATTACTTAGCTTTAAAATATATTCCATTGCGACTTCATCGCAGTTTTCTTTACGTAAACAAAGCTCACAATCTTTCATTACTTTTTCTGGCAAGCTTTCTTTGGTACAAAAGCTAAAACGCTGTTTTTCAAAAAAATCTGGGACTCGGGTTAGCACTATTACTCTATTTAACGCCAATTTTTTGGCTTTCGCTAATAAATGTTCAACTAACTGCCGCCCTTGTCCTGACACTGCGCTTTGTGGGTCTATACCCAAAGAACGTATTTCCGCCAAACCTGTGTCGTAAATGTATAGTGAGGCACACCCCGATACTTTGCCGTTAATTTCGGTTACAGCAAATTCGTTAATTGAGTGCACCATATCACTTTTAGCCCGTGGTAGGTTTTCGCCTACCGTAGCCCAATGTTGAACTAACTTAGCAATCGATTCGACATCGTCTAAATTAGCATCACGAACCGTTATTTGCTGTTTTTTTTTCGCAGCTTTAATAGCGCTGGTTACTTGCTCAATTGATGTCCCGCCAAGTGCTTGACGCGCTTTAATGCAGGCGTCAATTTCTAGTACCGGATAAACATCATCTGCAAATACGTCACTTACCGATTTATATTGCTCAAGCGATAAGTCTTCAAGCGTTTTACCTTCACTAATGGCCAATTGTACCAGTACACCCACAATATGATGCCCTTCTCTAAAAGGTACGCCCTTAGCTACCAAGTAATCTGCAAGCTCAGTTGCATTTGCATGGCCACCTTTTGCCGCTGCAAGTGTACGTTCGCCTTTTACTTTAATACCTTTAATACACGCTTGTGCCATATGAATACAGGCAAGCCACGTTGGCATAGCGTCAAATATGCCTTCTTTGTCTTCTTGCATATCTTTATTATAAGCAAGTGGCAGTGCCTTTAGGGTCATCATCATGGCGCTAAATGCACCAAAAACGCGTCCAGTTTTACCACGAATTAGTTCCAGTGCATCAGGGTTCTTTTTTTGTGGCATCAACGATGAGCCCGATGTCACATTATCCGCAAGCTCTATAAATCCGGCTTCGCCTGAGTTATAAAAAATAAGATCTTCTGACATACGCGATAAGTGAATCATCGAAATAGACGCACAACTTAATAGCTCTACTACAAAATCACGATCAGATACGCCATCAAGGCTATTTTTAGTCGCTCCTGTAAAGCCTAAACCCTGTGCTAATGCTTGACGATCAATTGGATAAGCCGTACCCGCTAATGCACCACTGCCCAGTGGGCAAAAGTTCATCCGCGCTTTAGCATCTTGCAGGCGGCTTTCATCACGCTCTAGCATTTCTACGTAAGCCATACACCAGTGACTAAACAATACCGGTTGTGCACGTTGTAAATGCGTATAACCTGGTAAAATAGTCCCAAGCTCACGCTCTGCTAATGCAACAAACTCACCCTTTAACTGGGCAATGGCTTTTAAAATATGATCAGCAGTATCGCGACACCACAATCTAAAATCGGTGGCTACTTGGTCATTACGGCTGCGCCCTGTATGTAATTTTTTAGCTAAATCACCTACTTTTTCGATTAACGCAGCTTCAACATGAGAATGAATATCTTCTGCGCCTGAAGTTGCTACCGCTTGTGGATCTGCTTTTACTTCTTCAAGCAGTTGGTACAATGCTGCAACTAATTCTTGGTGCTCGTCACTTGATAACACATTAACTTGCTCAAGTGCACCAGCCCATGCAACAGAGCCTATTATATCTTGCTCTGCTAATTGATAATCGAAAGGAAGAGAGTCGTTAAATTGCTTAAACGCCTCGTCTGGACCCGTAGAAAAACGCCCGCCCCATAATGCCATGAAATCTCTCCAAACCCGATATTGCCCCTTTTAACAAGGGGCGTAAAAATTACTTTTTAGCTAATGCTTTTATTCTGCTTGAAAGCGAGAATAAACGAATAAAGCCCTCTGCGTGTGATTGGTCGTACACATCATCTTCACCAAAGGTAGCAAACGCTTCGCTGTATAAACTGTGTGGCGACTGCTTTTGCACTGCTGTAACTTGGCCTTTATATAGCTTAAGCACAACTTCACCTGTTGCATCTTTAGAAAGTGCTTCAGCACCAGCTAAAATAGAGTCTTTAAGTGGTGTAAACCAACGACCGTCATACACTAAATGTGCAAATTCGCCGCCTAGTACTTCTTTCCACTTACGGCTTGCTTTATCAAGCACCAGTTCGTCAATGGCTTGCAGTGCCGCCATCATTACGGTGCCACCTGGGGTTTCGTAACAACCGCGCGATTTCATACCCACTAATCGGTTTTCTACAATATCAACACGACCAACACCATGAGGCGATGCAATATCGTTTAATTTAACTAAACAATCATAAGGTTTAAGCTGCTCACCATTTACTGCAACAACTTCACCTTCAACTACATTTAGTGTTACTAGTTCAGCTTTATCTGGCGCTTGCTCTGGAGAGTTTGTCCAGGTCCACACTTTTTCACTTGGTTGGCACCATGGATCTTCAAGTTCGCCGCCTTCGTGCGAAATATGCCATGCGTTTGCATCACGGCTATAAATTTTTGTAGCCGATGCAGAGCATGGAATATCGCGCTCAGCTAAGTAATCTAGTAATGACTCACGGCTTGATAAATCCCATTCACGCCATGGCGCAATTACTTGTAAATCAGGCGCAAGCGCTGCAAAACACGATTCAAAACGTACTTGGTCGTTACCTTTACCTGTACAACCATGAGAAAGTGCATCTGCACCCACTTTACGCGCAATTTCTACCTGTGCTTTAGCAATAATTGGGCGCGCCATAGACGTACCTAATAAATAAGTACCTTCGTAAATTGAGCCTGTTTTAAGCGTAGGGTAAATGTAATCACTTACCATTTCGTCTTTTAAGTCAACTACATAACACTCAGAAGCACCCGATGCGATAGCTTTAGCTTCTACGCCTTCAAGTTCCTCTGCACCTTGGCCAACATCGGCCACAAAGGCAATAACTTCACAGCCGTAATTCTCTTTTAACCATGGCACAATGGCCGACGTATCAAGTCCACCTGAATAGGCTAAAACGACTTTTTTAAATGAACTCATAGGTGTTCCTTAACAAAATTTGGATTTAATAATGTAACTAGCAGAGCGTTTTGCGCATGCATACGATTCTCGGCTTGTTGTATAATTTTTGACGCTGGACCGTCCATTACCTCAGAGGTAATTTCGAACTCACGGTGTGCCGGTTGGCAATGTAACACTGTTGTTGCACCGGTTTGCTCTAATAATGCTTTATTTAATTGATAAGGCATGTATTTTTCTTTTACTAACTCAAGTGGTGTGGTGTCGCCCATTGATACCCAAGTGTCGGCGTATACTGCGTTTGCACCAACAGCAGCTTCTACTCTGTCGCTCACCATTACTGATGCACCATTCATTGCTGCTATTTGTTCCGCTTTTTTCAGAACTTGTGAATCTGGAGAACATCCTTTAGGCGTAACGGCAACAAAGTCTGTACCTAATGTTGCAGCAAGCAACATTAATGAATGCGTTACGTTGTTGCCCTCACCTAAATAAGCTAACTTTAATTGACTCACATCGCCATGCACTTCTTGTAGTGTTAAAAAATCAGCAAGTGCTTGGCAAGGATGATATAAATCACACAAGCTATTAACTACTGGCACCGATGAATACTGCGCTAATGTGGTTAATGTACTGTGCTGATTTACGCGCGCTACAATACCATCTGCCCAGGTAGAAATATTAAGAGCAAAATCTTTTACTGACTCACGTGCACCCATCGCGCCATTTTGTTGATCTAAATACACGGCATGGCCGCCTAAGCGATTTATACCAATATCAAACGATAAACGTGTACGTAAGCTTTGTTTTTCAAATAAAGTAACCACTGACTTACCAGCCAATACTTGGCTGTATTTTTTAGGGTTTGCTTTAATATCTTGCGCTAGCTTTAATAAGTTAAGTGCGCCTTGTTGGTCTAATTCTAAACCCGTTAAAAAATTCTCAAACATAATAAACCTATGGTGTAATTTTAGTTCCGACATGCTTGCCTTGCAGCAAAGCTGTTAAGTTTTCTGGCTTTTGCCAGCTGGAAATATACACACCGCGTCGTAAGTGTTGGGCAGCGTGAAGACTGGTCTTAACTTTGACCTCCATCCCGCCCACAATTACTCCTTCATTTATTAAAGTATCAATGTGTTTTGTATCTAGTTGATGTAAAGGCTGCTTATTTGCATCAAGCACTGCTTCAACATCGGTCATAAATATTAGTTCTGCGTTTAAGTTGTTGGCAATTGCAGCGGCGGCTTCGTCAGCATTAACGTTGTACCAAAGCCCTTGCAAGTCAAAACCAATTGAGCTGACAATTGGCATACGGCCAATTTTTAGTAAATCGTTAATAATCGAATCATCGTTACTGGTACATTTACCCACTAAACATAATGCTTTTAGTTTTTGCGTGGCAGTAACACCAGCTTCATACAAACTTAAACCAACTGGTTTATGGCCAGCATTAATTGCCGCACTCATTAATTGTTTATTAGCACAACCTGCAAGCGCACCCACTATGTACGGCATTTGCTCTTTAGGGCTAATACGTAAACCTTGATGCTTTGCACTGGCAAAACCAGCGTCTTTAAGCCAAGTGTCTACAAGCGCGCCTCCGCCATGCACAATGACAAACTGCGCGTTGTGCTGCTCATTAAGTACTGAAAATAATGCTTTAGCCGCGTTTTCTGTATTAAGTACAGCGCCGCCAAGTTTAATTACCCAGGTTTTTTTACTCATTTAAAACGATCCTTTTAAGCCTGTGGTATGCGCCAATCCCATTGATAAATTAATACACTGCAAAGCTTGTCCTGCAGCGCCTTTTAATAAATTATCAATGGCAGCTATAACAATTAACTGTGTGCCTTGTTGCTGCCAGCCAATATCTACATATGGCTGTTTAGCTACGCCTTTAATTGAGGGGATTTTATCGCCCAGTAAACGAATTAACGGCTCATCGGCAAGTACTTGGTACGCTTGTGTTACTTGCTCAATGGTGACATTAGGCTTTAATTGCACATAAATAGTTTCTAAAATACCACGCGGGAAATTACCTAAATGGGGGGTAAATAAAACATTGTGACCAAGGTGTTGCTCTATTTCAGGGCCATGACGATGATTAAATAAACCATAAGGGGCAAGCGACACTTCGCAAAAATGGGTACCAATACTAGCTTTACGCCCTGCGCCGGTTACACCCGATACCGCATTAATTATAATTGTTTGCTCAGTTAATAAATCGGCCTGCTGCAAAGGCTTAAGTGCATTAAGCGCAGCCGTAGGATAACAACCCGCTACGGCTACTAATTGCGCCGCGGCAATAGCATCGCTATTCCACTCAGCTAAACCATAAGCAGCTTGATTTAATAACTCTGGATGTTGGTGCTCAAAGCCATAATAAGTAACGTAGTCGTCATTGCTCGCAAGGCGATACCCGCCAGATAAATCAAATACCTTTTTACCCATGGCTAAAAAACGCGGCGCTAAATCTACGCTTACTTTATGATCGGTACATAAACACACGTAATCGGCGCTGTTTTCAATATCGCTAAAAGCAGATTCACTAAGAGGCAGTAAAGGCTGATCGAGTAGCCCTAAGTGTTCGGGGTATAAATCACTCAGCAATTTATTTTTATCTAAGCTACCTTGCGATACATAACAGCCAGTTAAAATTAGTTTAGGGTGCTTAGCAACTAAACTTGCTAGTTCTGCGCCGCTATAACCGCTTGCGCCAATAATCACTACATTCATTGTTTACTCGTTATTTAAAATTAGTTACTACTTATCCATGTTGTTCGCTTAAACTAGCTCTGGGGCTAATTAAGACTTTAATTAATTAATGAATGTTGATTATCGTCGTATTATTTTCATGGCGCTACTTTTAAAATATTTATGCTTAAAAAGTGAATTGATATTCATCATAAATACTTTTATATTGTTATGCAATTAAATTGATTACTTATTTTGGATTTTTTATGTCTTTGCCTTCATTTATTTCTATGTACCAACAATTAATTGCAGCGCCTTCTATTAGTGCCATTGAAGATAGCCTGTGTATGAGTAATAAAAATGTTATTGAATTACTGGCACAATGGTGTGAAAGCTTAGGCTTTAGCTGTGAAATAATCGAATTAGAAGGCGGCAAAGGTCGCTATAATTTATTAGCTAAACGCGGTAAAGGCGATGGTGGATTAATGCTCGCTGGCCATACCGATACAGTGCCATTTGACGATAGCCGCTGGAATCATAATCCATTTAAATTAACCGAGCACAACAATAAACTATATGGCTTAGGCAGTATTGATATGAAAGGCTTTTTTGCTTTTGTACTGCAAGCTATTAGTGAACTTGATGAAAAGCAGCAAACTCAGCCTATTTTGATCTTAGCCACCGCCGATGAAGAAACAACAATGGCCGGTGCTCAACAAATTTGTAAACATCCAAATTTAAAACCAGATCGCTGTATAATTGGCGAACCCACTGATATGACTCCAGTATTTACACATAAAGGGCATATGAGTACCGCAATTAGAGTAGTCGGACGCTCAGGCCATAGCTCAGATCCCGAACGTGGTGTTAACGCCATCGAAGTAATGCACAAAGTGATTACAAAACTACTGATCTTAAAAGAACAGTTAAAGCATAAATATTCAATAGAACACTTTGAAATACCCTATCCAACCTTAAATTTTGGTAATATTCATGGCGGCGACAACGCGAACAGAATTTGTGGTTGCTGCGAAATGCATATAGATATGCGCCCATTACCGGGCTTAAGCGTGCAAGAGCTGCAAATGTTAGTACTTGATGCAACTCACGAAATAAACCAGCAATACCCTAATGCCGTAAGCGTAATTGATTTACACGAACCAATTCCTGCATTTACTGGTAACACCGATAGCGCTTTGGTTAAACTAGCCGAAAAAATAGCGGGGCAAAAAGCGGTGGCAGTAAACTACTGTACTGAAGCGCCATTTATTCAACAGCTTGGTTGTGAAACCATAGTAATGGGCCCCGGCTCTATAAACCAAGCGCACCAACCTGATGAATTTTTAGCAATGGAAAAAATTAAGCCTTCACAGCAAATTATCACTAATATAATTAAAGCGAGTTGTTTTAGCTTTTCTTAATTGCGATTATAAAAATAAAAAAGACGCTAAATAGCGTCTTTTTTATTTAAGCTAATATTTTAATTACATATACTTGCTTAAATACTTTTTAAATACCGGATCTGTTTTAGCCAACTCTTTTTGTTCTGCTAAAATTTCTTTTAAAATAACGCCTGATGTAAGTGGATTAGCAAGTACTACCCTAAATACCACGGTGGGCTGATTATCGTATTGAGTAGGCGTTAAACGCGTACGTGATACAAATGATCGCCCTGATTCACGTTGCCGTTTTTGCATACTTGCAGTAAAGCGGTTAAGTGAGGCAAAAATATCAATCCGTGTTTGTGGATCAGCATCTGCAATTGCCTGCTTTATTTGCTTAGGCACATAACGATACGTTAATAAGCACAGCTCTGGCTCTGAGATCAGCTCAAAATCTTCATCTGCTTTAATTAAATTAGCAAAGTAATGGGCTTTTTTAATACTACGATCGATTAGCATTTCGTAGCCTTTACGGCCAATTACACGTAAGCAAGCATGTACTAACATTGCCATACCTGGGCGGCTGCCCTCAAGTGTATGGCTACCTAAATCTTTTGAGCCTTTACGTAAAATATACTCTGCATGATGTTCAATTGCATCGGTAGCGGTTGGATCTTTAAACAACACCAACCCAGCTCCCATAGGAACATACATTTGTTTGTGTGCATCAATGGTAATTGAGTCTGCGCGCTCAACACCTTTGAGTAAATGGCGATGGGTATTAGATAACAAAGTTGCCCCGCCCCATGCAGCGTCAACATGAAAGTGGCAATTAATGTCTTGTGCTAAATCTGCCATCGCTTCAAGGGGATCGATATTACCAGTTTCTGTGGTACCCGCTACTCCAATAATGGCCATTACTTTAATACCTTGCGCTTCAAGCTCTAAGGCTTTTTCGCGCATGGCATTAACATCAACTTTATTGTTTTCGCATGTTTTAATACCCACTAAGTTTTCACGACCAATTCCTAATAAATCAGCCGCTTTACCTAACGAATAATGGCCTCGCTCAGAAATTAAAATAGCTAAGCCTTTATAGCCGTAATGCAGCATACCGGCAATTAAGCCTTGTGCGCCTATTCCCCTAAAATCGCCATCAGGTTTTAATAAGCGATTTCGCGCAATCCATAACGCCGTAATATTGGCTACAGTACCGCCTGAGCAAAATGCACCTAATGATGTTTTTGCACTGTGCATCCATTTAGCATAAAACTCGTCTTGCTGCCCGTACGCTAAATGGTGCATCATTCCAAGCACTTGGCGCTCAAGTGGGGTAAAAGCTTTAGAGGTTTCTATTTTTACTAGGTTTTGATTTAGCCCTACCATTAGCTTTGACAGTGGTAGTAAAAAATGAGGTAAAGCTGAAGTCATATGGCCAATAAAGCTAGGCGCTGCGGTATGCACAGAGTGTGCAACCAGCTGCTCCATTATATCTTGCGCATAAGCAGATACAAACGTTGGATCCTCTGGGATCATCGCCGACTGAAAGTCTTTTTCAATTTCGTGTAATGGTTTTTCAATTGCCGCAATGTTTTCGTTTAAAAAACCTGCTAAATTACTCGATATTTCAAGCTCTATTTTGCTTAAAGTTGAGTCTGGCGCTTCAGGTACAGTAAATATACGCTTAAGGCTTTCTTTAGAGGCGACGGCAAAACGCTTTTGATCCATCTTAATACCTAGTGTGTGGCTAAAACGCCTGTTACTCTATTAAACACACTAAATTAAGGTGCTATTTTAGTAACAGGGTTTTTAATAATTGCGCTAACTTTACTGCAATATTAAGAAAATGTCTCGCTTAAAGCCATAAAAACGCTAAATGACATGACAAATAATACTAATTTTGGCTGTTTTTTATCTTTTTAATTCAAAATCAATTAAGTCATTGGGCATTTGTTTTTTTTGCGTATAATTAATTTAACAATAAAAAGGGAATTATATGCTACAAGGAAAACTAAGAATAAATGGATTAATAAGCGCTTTTATGCTGTTTTTAATCAGTTTAATTATCTGTGTTTATTATACTTATAGCACCATTCGCAGTGATGTAATTAACACTCTCGATAATCGTCTTATTAATGCAGCCACCAGCGTTAAATATATTTTGGGCGATGACTATCACAGTAAAATAAATAAAACCCAAACTATTAGCTTTGCAACTTACGAAAGTAAAAGTAAGCAGCTTTCTGAGCTTGCACAAGCACTCGATATTGCTTACGTGTATTCTATGGTGTTAATTAATGGCAAGGTTCATTTTAGCGCCTCTAGCTACACCCAAGAGGATCAAAATAGTGGCAAGGTAACCCAGTTTTTAGATTTATACCCAGAGGCAACTAAAGCTAATATTGGTGCCTTTTTATCTACTGAGCCTGTTTTTGAAATATCGAGTGATCAATGGGGCGACTTTAAAACTATTTTTATCCCGCATATTGATAAAAATGGCATTACATATTTAACTGCTGCCGATATAAGCCTTAAAACTATTAATAATAAGTTAGCGCAAAGCGCCTCAACATCGGCTGTTTTAGGCGGCTTTTTTTTAGTTATTATTATATTGTTGCTGATTATGTATAACTACGCGACTAAACGCGCTGCCATGAGAGACTCTGGTAGTGGTTTTGCTAATCATATTGCGCTTGAAAAATATTTTTTAAATACCCCTGTTCACCATATGCAAATGGCCATAATTTGGGTGAACGAAATTGAAAATATAAACCGCTTTTACGGTACTAAAGTGGGTGACAAAGTAATGAAAAAATTACTAATACACTTTAAAAAGCACAGCAATGTAAATTATCGTATTTATCGTGTAGCAACCAATAAACTGGTGTTACTAACCCCCAAAGAAACCCCATACGAAGAGCTAAGTAATTTAATCCAATCATATAATTTTAATACGCCATTTTTAACCAACCCCTTTATTTACATTACGTTATGTGCAGGTATTGCCCGAGGAAACAAGTCGTTACTGCTAAAAAATGCCCATATTGCGGCTTTACAGGCAAAACAAGGTAACCTTAGTGTTGTTAATTACTCTGAGGCTATAAATGACTCAAAGTCGCTGTATTTATATAATTTAGAAATAGCAAAAGAAGTACGTGAAGCGTTTGAGCAAAAACGCGTTGTGCCCTATTTTCAGGCTGTTATTGATATAGAGTCTAAACAAACACTACACTACGAGTGCACACCACGAATAGTGACTTCACAGGGCGAAATTTTAAAACCCGATGCATTTTCAAATACCGTAATACGCTTGCGTATGGATGGCTTATTAACCCGTACATTATTTTCACAGTGTCTTAGCCGCTTTCGTAAAACACAAATTAGCTGGAGTTTAAATATTACTATTGAAGATATATTAGACCCTAGCATAAATGAATACATTGCTTACGAGTTACAGCGCTATCCGTACCCTGCAAATATCACTTTAGTTTTATTTGAACCACAAGTTATCGCCAATTATTCAAGCGTAAGGGCATTTATAACTATGGTTAAAAGTAAGGGGATCAAGGTGATGATTAACAGTTTTGGCAATGACTTTGCAAATACACTCAATATTTTAAAATTGGAAATTGACGCAATAAAGTTAGATGGCATGCTAATAAAGCAAATAGTTAATGACGAGAACACGGCACTTTTTGTTGATTACACAGCCAATTTTGCAAAGCAGCAAAATATTCAACTAATTGCCTCTATGGTAGAAAACAAAGCTATTGCTACGGCACTCAAAAAAGTAAATGTGACGCTAATGCAGGGTAATTTCATTGCCCACCCAGCGCCACATGTTAATCCATTATTTGAGTAGTAAAGTTAATCACCCCTGAGTTAAATTAATAACTAAGCGGTGGCTTTGTTGGCCACTGGCCCAGTATTTCCGCTCAAATGGGGTGATTGCTTCATCTGCCCCATAAGCAGAAACCTGACAAGCATTACCGGTTAGTTCAAGTGCTCTGGCAAACTCTTTAACGTAAATATCCCAGTTACTGCGAACCTCTAATTTACCGCCTAACTTTACAATAAACGGAAAAATAGCCGCGCCGTGCCAACGCCTACGAATATGTTTAGATTTAGGCCACGGATTGGGGTAAAGCAAATAATGGTGACTAGGTTGCCAGTTTGCAGCCACGGCTAAACGCCAAAAGTCGTTTAAATCTGCTTGCACCAAAATATATTGCCCACTGTCGGTTTGTTTATACTCTACATCGTGCTTATCTAACCGGTGCGACGATTTATCAATACCAATTACCAGCGCATCGGGATGGCGCTTAGCTAAATTAGCGGTACTTTCTCCTACACCACAACACGAATCTAAAATAAGTGGGCCATTAAACGCCTGTACTTTAGCATTCACCTCATCAAACGCTGTTTGTGTATGCGCTGCTATTGGCTTTTTAAACTCTGCGTTTAAATGCTTGCTAACTATGTCATCCAGCTTTTCGTGAATACCCGCTTGATTAGATACAATACTACGCGAATTTGCATCAGTCATTAGTGTCTTAGCCCCACACCTTTTTTAATTAATGTCAGCGCTAAGGTAAATAACGCGATAATAAATACTAAAATAACACCAAGTGCCAAGCTTAAATCAACATCCGACACGCCTAAAAACCCATACCTAAACGCGTTAACCATATAAATAATAGGATTTACTTGTGATACGTTTTGCCAAAACTCTGGCAGTAATGTAATTGAATAAAACACCCCTCCTAAATAAGTTAGCGGCGTTAAAATAAAGGTAGGAATAATACTAATATCGTCAAAGCTATTTGCATATATAGCATTTATTAAACCACCGAGTGCAAATACTGCAGAGGTTAAAATAACGGTAGCCATAATGATAAAAATATTATGAATTTGAATATCAACAAATAATAACGATACGCAGGTAACAATAAAGCCCACCATTATTCCGCGCGTCATACCACCGCCCATATAGCCAAGCACAATAATATAGTTTGGCACTGGGGCTACAAGTAGCTCTTCAATACTTTTTTGAAATTTAGTCGAGTAAAAACTTGAGGCTACATTAGAATAAGAGTTAGTAATAACCGACATCATTATCAGCCCAGGTACTATAAACTCCATATAACTAAAGCCGCCCATATCACCAATACGTGAGCCTATTAAGTTACCAAAAATAACAAAATATAAACTCATGGTAATTGCTGGAGGTACTAAGGTTTGCACCCAAATACGTAAAAAACGAATACACTCTTTAATCCAAATACTTTTTAAGGCTACGCCATATTTAAACATTTACTTGCCTCGACCTTGTTCTAATAATCCAACAAATAACTCTTCTAATCTATTTGCTTTGTTACGCATACTCAATACGGTATTACCTTGCTCAGTTAGCGCACTAAATACAGCGTTTAAGCCTTGCGATTTAGCCACTTCAACTTCAATAGTATGCTCGTCGTCCATAGTAAATTTATAACCCTCAAGCGTAACTGGCTTAGCCGGTGTTTTTAAATCTAAAATAAAGGTTTCTTTATCAAGCTTAGATAACAGTGCTTTAATTGTGGTGTTTTCAACAATCAAGCCATTGTCTATTATGGCTATGTTTTTACACAATAACTCTGCTTCTTCTAAGTAATGAGTGGTTAAAATAATGGTGACGCCCTGCTCATTAATTTGGCGTAAAAAATCCCACATTGAACGACGCAGCTCTATATCAACACCAGCCGTTGGCTCATCTAAAATCAGTAATTTAGGCTCATGCATAAGTGCGCGAGCAATCATTAAACGGCGTTTCATGCCACCTGAAAGCGTACGCGCTTGTTTATCTTTTTTATCTAGTAACCCCAATTGGGTTAAATATTTTTCGGCGCGTTTATGTGCTTCGCCGCGTGGTACACCATAATAACCCGCTTGAGTTACTAATATTTGGGTTAGGGTTTCAAATTGGCTAAAATTAAACTCTTGCGGCACTAAGCCTAAATGCGCTTTAGCAGCCTCTAGGTCGGTGTCTATGTCGCAACCAAACACCTCTACCTTACCTTTAGTTTTATTTACCAGTGATGAAATAACACCAATTGTGGTCGACTTACCCGCTCCATTAGGGCCAAGTAAGGCAAAAAAATCGCCCTCACGCACTTGTAAATCAATACCCTTTACAGCTTCAACCCCATTAGTATAAACCTTAGTAAGGCCTGCTATATTTAAAGCAATTTGTTGCTTACTCATGACTTGCCCTCACCATAACCCCAACGCTTTGTTAGGTTATGTTCAATGTTTAAATGATCTAAAATTCGCGCCACCATAAAATCAACTAAATCGGCAATACTTTGTGGCTGATGATAAAAACCCGGCGACGCGGGCATAATGGTGACCCCTAAGCGTGAAAGCTTAAGCATGTTTTCCAGATGAATTTGATTAAATGGTGTTTCGCGTGGCACTAAAATAAGATGGCCACGCTCTTTAATTACCACATCAGCGGCGCGCTCTAGTAAGTTGTCAGATGCACCTACAGCAATAGCCGAAACCGTGCCCGCGCTACAAGGGCACACTATCATTTTTTTAGGGGCAGCTGATCCTGAGGCTACCGGGCTAAACCAGTTGTCTTTACCATATACTTTTAGCTGTTCTGGCTTGGCGTTATATAGCGCACTTAATTGCTCACTGGCTTTGGTTTCATTACCTGAGAGCTTAATACCAGATTCAATATCAAATACCACTCGCGCTGCACTTGAAATAAGCACATACACCTGAAATTGCTGCTCTATTAATACCTCTAATAATCTCAAGCCATAAGGCGCACCCGACGCGCCACTAAATGCTAAGGTAATTGTGTCTTTAAATTGCAAATTATTCTCCGCTGTATTTATTAGCCAGTGCATCGACTAGTTGCTGATGCAGGCCATTAAAACTACCATTGCTCATTATTAAAATATGTTGATTAGCTGCTATATTATCAAGTACGGTATCAATAATTACCTGGGTACTGGTAAAACACTGCATACCGGCTGTAGCCGCTTGTTCGCTCAGCGACCAGCTTAGGTTTTCTGGCTCAAAAAGCAGTACCTCATCAGCATCACTCAACGAGGCAAGCAATGTATGTTGATGCACGCCCATTTTCATGGTGTTTGATCGCGGCTCTAAAATAGCAATTATTTTATCACTGCCTACTTTAGCGCGCAGCCCTGCTAATGTGGTTTGAATAGCCGTTGGATGATGTGCAAAATCGTCATACACTTTTATATTATTAATATCGGCTTTGAGCTCCATGCGTCGTTTAGGGCTAATAAACTCGCCAAGTGCCGCTATACTATGCTCAACGGCAATGCCCACATGACGCGCAGCTGCGATTGCCATAATAGCATTTTTAACGTTGTGCTCACCCATTGCCTGCCAATTAACGGTGCCTTGTTTTTCATTATTTAAAAACACTTTAAACTCACTGCCATCGGCTTTTATTAGTTCATAATTCCAATCAATACCCAAGGTTTCACTTTCGCTCCATAGTCCTTGAGTTATTACATCACTAAGTGCTTGATCATCCTTTGGCCAAATAACTTTGCCACTTTGTGGTACTGTACGTATTAAATGATGAAATTGTTTTTTAATCGCGTTTAAATCTTCAAAAATATCGGCATGATCAAACTCAAGATTATTTAAAATAAGTGTTCGCGGTAAATAATGCACAAACTTACTGCGCTTATCAAAAAATGCAGTGTCGTATTCGTCTGCTTCAATAACAAAAAAGGGGGTTTCGCCTACTTTGGCCGACACGCCAAAATTTTGTACTATGCCGCCAATTAAAAAGCCCGGTTTTAAACCCGCATACTCTAAAATCCATGCAAGCATACTCGCTGTGGTGGTTTTACCATGTGTACCAGCAATAGCAAGTACCCATGAATTTTGTAATAAGTTATGTTTTAGCCATTCAGGCCCAGATGTATAAGGCAGACCTTTATCAAGTACATATTCAACACATGGATTGCCTCGGCTCATAGCATTGCCAATAACCACCATGTCTGGCGCTGGCTCTAATTGGGTTACCTCGTAGCCTTGGGTTAACTCAATTCCGAGATCTTCAAGCTGCGTGCTCATAGGTGGATAAACGTTTTGATCAGACCCAGTTACTTTATGGCCAAGCGATTTAGCAATCGCAGCTATTCCACCCATAAAGGTGCCACAAATACCTAAAATATGAATATGCATCTACTTTCCTTTAATCGTGTGCTTACTTTGCACAACAGCAAAGTTTAATGGCGCTATAATGCCAAAATTCGTGCTTCGTTACCATTGCGCATGCGCATTTCACTGTTGCCAAAAACGCCTAAGTAACTTAATAATTAAGCCACTAACGTTAAAAGTATCACTGACAAAAAAGCCTTCCACACTAGGAAGGCTTTTAAACGCTTAAACTAAACGAGTAAAAAATATTAATTACAGCGTTAAAAATACAATTAACCCGACCCCTAGCAATAATCGGTAGATAACAAATGGCAACATTCCCATGCGTTCTATTACTTTTAAAAACATATAAATACAGACATAAGCCGATAAAAATGACAACACAACACCTAATAATAAGGTGCTCCAGTCAACTAGATGATCCCCTAGTGCAAGCTCAACGGTATAGTAAAGTCCCATCATAGAAATGATAGGTATTGCCAGTAAAAACGAAAAGCGTGCAGCGCTTTGTTTATTCATGCCAAGCATTAAACCCGCGGTCATAGTAATACCAGAACGTGACGTACCTGGGATCATCGCAACGGCTTGTGCTAGGCCTATAATAAGCGCGGTTTTCCAATTTAGCTGATAAATCGTTTTAATTTGCTTACCTTTTGCATCCGCATACCAAAGCAATAAACCAAATATAATGGTGGTAACCGCGATCACCCATGCGCTACGCAAATAAAGCTCAATCATGTCTTTTAAAAGCAAACCTAAAATAGCAGCCGGAATTGTGCCTAAAATTATCCACCAGCCTAATTTACTGTCATCTGTGCTACCTTGCGCACCAAACGACTTAAACCACGCACTAAGTATGCTGCTTACTTCTTTACGAAAATAAATCACTACTGCAATTAAAGTACCTACATGTACTGCAACATCAAATGCTAACCCTTGATCTTCCCAGCCTAATATTTGCGATGGTAAAATTAAGTGCGCAGAGCTAGAAATAGGCAAAAATTCAGTAAACCCCTGAATAAGAGCTAAAACAATAATTTCAATAATACTCATGGGTTAGAAAACTCCACCTTCCATAGTTTTTGTTGAGGGTTGTTGTACTCGCGCCAAAGATCGGCAATGGTTTGCTGTGCAACAGGGTGATAAAAATGCGGGGCCACTTCAGCTAGGGGCTGTAATACAAAGGCGTTTTTTGTAATTTCGTCACGTGGTAATTGTGCGGGAGAGTCGCAAATTACATCATCATAAAATAGTAAATCTAAATCGAGAGTCCGCGGGCTAAACTTTTTATCGTTTGCAGTACGGCCATTATTGCGCTCAATTTGCTTTAGTAAGCTACATACATCTGCTAATGGCATATCGGTTGTAGCACCAACCACCGAGTTATAAAAGTTATTACCAGCAAATCCAACCGCTTCGCTTTCAAATACTGAGGAATGCACTAAGTCGTTAAAGTGCGGCTTGAGCGCTATAAGCGCACAGCGCATATAATGCGCCTTATTAATATTTGACCCTAAACTGATATAAATTTGCGCCATTTAAATGCTTGCCTTAGTACGCGTAATTTCAACACCCACAGTTTGCGCCTGAGCAACGGCTGCAGGTTTACTTACTCGAATAGTAACTTGTGGGGTATTAAACTCAGTCAAAATTATATGCGCTAATTGCTCAACTAAGGTTTCGAGCAGCTCTACCGGTTTTGCCGTACTGTGCTCAATGATCCGCTCACTTACTTTTGCATAATCGAGTGCTAAGTTAATATCATCGTTTGCAGCTGCAGGTTTAATATCACTTAACATTTCAACGTCAAAGTAAAGGCTTTGTTTACTTTCTTTTTCAAAGTCGTACACTCCAATAATAGTGTCGACGTGTAATTGCGATATAAATACCTTGTCCATTAATGCTCCTAATGACAGTAACAAGCCACTGAGTTAACTGCATAATGTATCAATTAAATTAATACTGTATATACTTTAATCAGTGTTTAAATACATATAAATTACTTCTACAATAACAAGGTAGCTATACTAGTTAGTAATTAAAGCAGTTTATAAATTTTGACGTCAATAATAGCCGAAAAAGTACAATTAAAAAATAAGGAAGCACGTGTTAGCCACTTTAATGTTTATTTTAGCCTATTTACTTGGGTCGATTTCGTCGGCCATACTCGTCTCGCGGTTATTTAAACTCCCCGATCCGCGTAGTAATGGCTCTAATAATCCAGGGGCAACTAATGTTTACCGGCTGGGGGGCGCACTACCCGCTTGTTTAGTACTGATATTTGATGTTTTAAAAGGCACTATTCCCGTTTGGGGGGCCTACTTTTTAGATCTTGAGCCGCTTGCGCTTGGTTTAGTCGCTGTGGCCGCCTGTTTGGGGCACATGTTCCCATTATTTTTTGGTTTTAAAGGGGGCAAAGCGGTAGCAACTGCTTTTGGTTCTTTATTACCTATAGGGTTATCTTTGGCGGGTTTATTAATTTGTACTTGGTTTATTATGGTAGCAATAACACGCTATTCTTCTCTTGCTGCCTTAGTTGCGGTTTCGCTTGCACCTTTATACACTTGGTTAATAAAGCCACTTTATACGCTACCCGTTACCTTTATTACGGTACTAATTATTTTTAGGCATCGTTCTAATATCGCACGATTATTTAGTGGTAACGAGCCAAAAGTGGGCGCTAAAAAAGCACCCACTGATGAAAAAAGCGATATTTAACTGCTATTAAATAGCTTCTAGGCTGTCAATTGGCCAGCGCGGTTTAGTTTTCATATCAAGGGTAGCAAATTGCCCTGCTTTTAACCTTTGCATCCCTGCGTACGCAATCATAGCGCCATTGTCGGTACAAAATTCGGTACGCGGATAATACACTTGCCCTTTCATGCCTTGCATTACACGCTCCAACTGCAAACGTAACTGCGTATTAGCACTTACGCCGCCAGCAATTACTAGTCGTTTAATACCGGTTTGCTTAAGTGCACGTTTGCATTTTATTACCAAGGTATCGATAACCGCGGTTTGAAATGCATGTGCTATATCGGCTTTAGTTTGCTCGTCATCATTGTTTTCACGAATAGTGATAGACGCTGCTGTTTTTAAACCGCTAAAACTAAAATCTAGACCAGGCTTGTCTGTCATCGGACGTGGAAATATAAATCGCTTAGCCACCCCCTGCTCTGCCATTTTAGCTAAACGTGGGCCACCGGGGTAATCAAGTCCTAGTAATTTTGCTGTTTTATCAAATGCTTCGCCTGCTGCATCATCAACCGACTCACCCAGCACTTCATACTGGCCAATACCGGCTACTTTAACCATCATGGTGTGTCCGCCCGATACTAGCAAAGCAATAAACGGAAACTCAGGAACATTTTCCTCAAGCATGGGCGCCAATAAATGCCCTTCCATATGATGCACTGCTACAGCAGGAATATCCCAACCATAAGCAAGAGAGCGACCAATTGAGGTACCGACTAAAAGTGCGCCAACTAAACCTGGGCCTGCTGTATACGCAACGCCATCTAAATCTTCAGGTCCGCAACCCGCTTGTGCAAATGCAGCGTCGATAAGGGGCAGCGTTTTACGTACATGATCCCGTGATGCCAGCTCTGGCACTACACCGCCATAGTCTGCGTGTACTTTTACTTGGCTATATAATTGATGCGCCAATAAACCTTTTTCGTCATCGTATATAGCAATACCGGTTTCATCGCATGACGATTCAATGCCCAAAATTCGCACTGTTTTTCTCCTGCCACCTATTTAGGTGCTTTTTAAACTAAATTATTTACGTTTTATAATGTTAAACCAATATTGGTTTGCCCATCAGCAAGCACATGTTTTTTAAGTTCTTTAACATTATCAGAGGTCACACGGCCCATGGCTTCTACAAAATCAATTAGCTCACCTAATACATCCATCTCGTATTGCATTAGTGGGTGTTCGCGTATTGCTTTGTTATCGGCAACTTCACCTTCAACAGTCATTTGATACTCAATAAAGCGGGCAACCGTTGCTTGCGATATTTTACTTATATTTATGAGCTCTTGCTCATCTTGCGCCATTAAACCATGCATAAGACTTAATAATGCGGTCGCGGCATCAATTGCCGGATACGTACCAAACATATCAAAGTCAGCTAGCTCAGGCACATTGGGTTCTATTTTCTCGATTTGCTTTTCAAGATCAATCTTACTTTTTGGTAGCAGTATTTTCTCCCAGCAAACATTTAAAGCACTGCGTAAAACGGTTTCGTCACCAAACCCTGTTGCTTCACTAAATAGGCCATAGTTAGGTAGCATACGTTCAATTAAGGCACTGGCTAACACTGCTTTTTGTAAGTAGTTTAGCTCTCTAATACGCTGAAAGTTATTTGCTTTTGTCATTTTTTAACGTCTCGCATGACCAACAAAATTCAAATGTTGATCCATTATGCTCATTACAATTAGGACACACCCAATCTGGAGCTGATTGTTTTACTTGCTGGTAGTTTACCAATATTTGTCGCGCATGGCGCTCTTTTATCGCATAAACCTGCACACTGGCTTGAGCCTGATCAAACGGTATTTCTCCTAAAGCTCCTTGCAGCATTTCACCTTTAATTTGACACTCTATGCCATCATTTAAGATTAAGCCTTTAATTATATTCGCTTCTAAACTATTTTCAGCGCGATATATTGTTATCCATGTGAAAGGGTCAGCGGTTAAGTTATCACTATTAGTATTTTGCAATTTTCACCTCATTTATTTGTGTTTACAATGCCTTTCATTAATGTGTTAATTCATAAACTAGCCAGCTTGCAGGAATAAATATGACACTTACAACTCCAGGATTACTTTTTCCGGCTATTTCATTGTTACTACTTGCCTATACAAACCGATTTTTAGTAATAGCGCAATTAATTAGAGGATTAAACGCTCGTGAAGGTGAATCAATTCGCCCGGTTGTTGTTGCGCAAATAACCAATTTAAGAAAGCGTATAAAACTTATAAGAACCATGCAGGTATATGGAGTTGTATCTTTTTTACTATGCACACTTTCCATGTTTGCGTTATTTATAGAGCTCAATACTACTGGAATTATTTTATTTGGCGTTAGTCTTACTTGCTTAAGTTTATCGTTATTAACTTCGTTATTTGAAATTCATATTTCTTGCGATGCAATTGAAATAGAACTGCAAAGCATTGAAAATAAACCATTGAGCAACCGGGTTAGTCGTAACTTTGTTGAATAAAAGCTTATAGTTTCAAATAATAATTTTTGCACAGTGGTTTATTAACCCTTAAGGCAAAGCTACTTTATATGTTACTTGCATAATAAAAGCTTAAAACACATAACAAACTATTAGTTATTAACCTAAAGGATAATACTATTTAACAATTTCACTCTTTAATTAATACTAAAAGAGGGATATGCTGATTGAAATTTATTATAAATTTACAATCGCATTTAAATATTACTTATTAATTTTAATAGATTAATAAGTAATATTACTATGTTCGCGTATATGCGACTTACTTATAAAAAGGGACTATAAAGTGAGATTTGAACAACTGGAACAATTCATAGCACTTGGCATGTTACGCCACTTCAGACAAGCCGCAGAACAAACTAAAATAAGCACGTCGGCGCTTACACGTAGCATTCAAACTCTTGAAGAAGAAATAGGCTACGAGTTAGTTAAACGCTCTACTCGCTCGGTACACCTTACCGATGCTGGTGAACTTTTTCTTGATTATGCTAAAAATACGCTTAGTGAGTTGGCATTAACTAAGCAGCGTATTTTTCAATCTATTAATGGCACTATTGAAAAAAAGCTAATTATTGGCTACACCAACAAAGCAAGTAGTGTTGTACCTATTTCGTGTGGGCAATTTTTAAATCAATATCCGCATATTAAAATTGAAATGCAACTTCAAGATAAACAAGAACTTTCGCGTAAACTGCAACAGGGCGAAATAGATATTAGTGTTTATTCGCAAGCCATTAATAGCATTGGTAGTGATATTCACTTACCTGATCAGCTAATTTTATTTGTTTCTAAAAACCACCCTCTTGCGCATAAAGCCGACATTAGCAAACAAGAGCTAGATCACTACCCTATGTTTGGTTGTTTTTCACAATCTAAGCCCGTACAACTTATGCTTAATGAAGCCATTGATGGATTAAACAAATCATCTAGCATTAAAGTTGGCAGCATAGAGCAAGTAATGGCAGGTCTTGAAAAGTCAGATCATTTTGCAATAGCAGGCATTGAGCACACCAATGCTATTGCTGAAAATAGTAATCTTATTCAGTTAAAAACCAATAAAGACCTAAGCCGTGAGCAACTTATAGTACAAACGAGTCAAAAAATTGAAGTGGGTGAGCATATAGAGCACCTGTTATCACTGATAAAAAAAATGGCTATGACGGTAAATTAATAAATAAAATAAGTGCCTTTAAACATATAAATGATGGCTATTAAGTTGCTTTGCACTAGACTAGCTGCTCTTTATTTTAATAATTAGTATCAATGGGCAACTTTATTACCTCAGAAATATATTTAGATCATATTGAAGCTTATGGTTACGCTATTGTTGAAAACGCCATTGATGAAGGCTTAATGTCTGATTTAATGGCCGATTGTTACCGGATAAACCCGCACTTTAGCTTAGCTGGAATTGGCCGCTTAAATAATCAGCAAATTGATAGCACTATTCGCAAAGACAAAACATACTGGTTTGATGGCAGTTCGCAAGCCCAAAAAAATTATCAAACGGCAATGGAAGGCATTAGAACAACACTTAACCGGTGTTTTTTTATGGGGTTATTTGATTATGAATGCCACTACGCAAAATATACTTTAGGTGATTTTTATAAAAAGCATGTTGATGCTTTTAAAGGTCGTTCTAACCGTGTTTTTACCACCGTTTTATACTTAAACACGCCACAGCAAGGCGGCGAGTTAGTTATTTATAAACCTAAAAGTAAAGACATTGAAATTACTATTAGGCCAACAGCTGGCACCTTAGTATTATTTGAAAGCGAACGCTTTGTTCATGAAGTGCTACCTGCGGTTGATGAACGCTACTCGATTGCTGGTTGGTTCAGAAAAAACACGTCAATCAGTGGCATTATTGATCCACCCCGCTAACAATACTCTACCCTGTTATTAAAATGCGACAGGGTAGGAAAACAATAAGCCGATAAAAAAGGCTAATCCTACATAATGATTGTTTAAAAACGCTTTAAAACAATCGGTGCGTGCGCGTTGTTGAATAAGCACTTGTTGGTAAACTAACAATACAATAGCAACACTAAGACCAAGCCAATAACTCAGCCCAATATTATTAAGTGCTCCTATAGCGAGCATTAACGCTATAAAGGCTAAATTAAGTAACCCTATAATGTGACGATCGTATTTACCAAATAAAATAGCGGTAGATTTAACCCCTATTTTTAAGTCATCATCTCTGTCGACCATGGCATACATAGTGTCGTAGGCTACCGTCCAGCAAATATTAGCAATAAATAACAGCCAAGCCTGTATAGGAAGTGCATTAATTGACGCCATAAAAGCCATAGGAATAGCCCAACCAAATGCTGCGCCTAACACCACTTGCGGTAATTGTGTATAACGCTTCATAAACGGGTAACAAAACGCTAAAGCAAGTGCACCAAAAGAGAGTAATATTGTATTTACACTAAGCATTAACACCAGTAAAAATGCGACTGTTATTAATAATATAAACAAACTAATCGCTTCACCACTACTAACCTGTCCTGAAACTAATGGCCGCTGCATTGTACGTTTAACCGAACCATCTATTTTTCTGTCGGCAAAATCATTAATAACGCATCCGGCGCTGCGCATTATCACAACACCCAGCGTAAATACTATAAAGTTAGTTAAACTTGGCATTCCTGCATTTGCTAACCACAGCGCCCAATATGTTGGCCAAAGTAATAGTAAAGTACCTATTGGTTTATCTATACGCATGAGCGCAATATAATAAGGAATATGGCTTGGGGTTAAACGCGCTAATTTCATGAGTACAAATACGCTCCTGGTAAAAACACTTCACACACTAAAAATTTATAGTCTTTAAGCGAAAATAGACTGCGACGGCCAAGTAAACTTTGCGATGGTAACTTTAATTGTGCAACAAGCTGTTGTAATGAATGCTGGGTATTAAAGCGCGCAATTTCTATATCTGTGCGGGTTAATTGTGGATCTTGAAAAATCACATCGCCTAATGGTCGCTCCCCCATATTATGTAATTTATTATTTGCGGCGTTAACACTTGCTGGCAACCAGCTTTGCGCATATACAACCGGTTTATTGTCGCAAAGTAAAAGTACCTCACGGTTAAGCGCAGTAGTTTGCGTACAGCCTAATAATTGTTGTTGCTCTGCACTAAGCTCAAACTCTTGCTCACTAAGTACTTTTACACTAAAACACTGTGAGCGACTTTTTAATTTGGCTGTTAATGAATGCGGTTCAAATAACCACTCTTGCTCTGCACTCGATAAATCACTAAACAGTGAGGCACATTGCCAATCGGCAGATAATGAAACAGGGAAAGTAATCACAATTGCTCTACTTAATAAAAATCAGTTGAATAATAACATTGCCAAAGCATTTGAAAAAGTATGATTTACTGCCACTAATAGTTGCTCTGCGCTGTATATTAGGCACTATAAGGTATAGACTATTTACAACACGTTTATAAAAAACAGCATTTAACATGAAAAAAACAGTATTCGCCGGCCTTTTTGTACTTATCGCAAGTTTAGTAAGCTTAACCGCACGAGCAGATTCGACTGTGGGTTACTTTGGTTTTGAGCCAGACATTATTACCAACTATATTGGCGCATCGAGTAAAAAAATGGGCTATGTGCGCATTACTATCGATTTAATGCTTAATAACGCATCAGATATTGCAACCGTAGAGCACCATACGCCATTGCTGCGCGACGCCTTAGTTGAAATTTTATCTAAAGAACCTGAAGATAAAATAAAATCGCTCAGTGGGCGTGAAGAAATAAGAGTAAAAAGTGCAGCAAAACTTAAAAGCTTATTAAAAGAAGAAACGGGACAAGAGATCATCCGTGAAGTCTTGTTCACCAAGTATTTATATCATTAATTGTGGCTTTTAGTTTTTAATATAGACGTGGTAACGGCGTAAGCCATACCGCTAATTAACCCGCCTAAATGCGCCCAATTAGCCATCCCTATAAACAACACATCCGCAAAACCGAGTACCAACCAAATTAGCATAAAACCAATAATTGCAGTGCTTACTAATGCAGGTTGTTTAGGGTTTAAGGCGCTGTGGATCCAGCAAAAGCCAAGTAGCGCGTATACCACGCCACTTAGGCCACCAAAGTTAGGGCCAACCATTAAATATTGTGCCCAATTGCTGATTAAGGCGCTTACCACAAACAGCCCGATTAAGCTGAGCTTGCCACATTGTTTTTCGATATTATCGCCAAGCGACACCCACCAAACTAAGTTAAATACAATATGCATGGCGCTAAAGTGCACTATAGCAGGGGTAATCCACGTTAATGGCTCGGCAGGATTAAACTGCAACGTGGTATATATTGTTTCAAATCCACCCAATAAAAATGCAATATAAATAACAATACTTAAAATGCTAACCGTTTGATTAAGCCAGCTAAGCGCTTTAAATCGCGCCACTAAATTCAGCGATTGCCCTTGATACTTAAGCGGTGATTGCGTGCTTCCAACTTCCCAAGATGCTTGCTGGTAGCGGGCATGATTAGGATTTTGCGTAAACTCAGCCCAAAGCGGTTGCACTTGATGAAAGTGCTCAGGTAATACGCTAATAATTACTGTGCTACCATCTGTTGAGCGCAACTCGCCTTGCAAGCCTTGGCTTTTTAAATAGTCTATAAAGCCTTGTGCAGCACGCGGATTATTTAAACTGCCAAGCTCTATCATCGTTCAACTTTCTCGCTGTAGGCCGCTTCCCATGCTGTAAAACCACCATCCATACTGTACACATCTTCAAAACCTTGCTCCACTAAGTAGCTTGCTGCGCCTTGCGAGCTCATACCGTGATAACAAACAATAATTATTGGCTGATCAAACTCTTTTTCCATCATAAAGTGTGCAATGTTAGCGTTCGAAAGCGCTTCAGAACCTGGAATATGCCCCGCTTGATATGAATTTGGATCGCGGATGTCTGCAATTACTACGTCTTCTTTATCTAATAATTCAAGAGTTTGTGCTATTGATATATGTTTAAATGCCATTGAAATCTCTTTTAAAAATAATTAAATCAATAAAAAAGGCGACTCAAGCCGCCCTTTTAATACCATTTATAAAACCGTATTAAACTAAATTAATCCCAGTTTAGTATCACTTTGCCTGATTGTCCTGAAATCATCATATCAAAACCAGCTTGAAAGTCGTCTATTGAATATTGATGAGTGATAATTGGGTTTAAGTCTAAACCTGATTGAATAAGACTTGCCATTTTATACCAGGTTTCGAACATTTCACGGCCATAAATACCTTTGATCACTAAGCCTTTAAAAATAACTTGGTTCCAGTCTACCGCCATATCTGATGGTGGAATACCTAGCATGGCAACTTTACCGCCATGGTTCATATTATTTAGCATAGAATTAAAAGCACTTGGTACACCCGACATTTCAAGGCCAATATCGAAGCCTTCAGTCATACCTAGCTCTTTTATTACATCTTCAAGCTTTTCGTTGGCTACGTTAACAGCGCGTGTTGCACCCATTTTGCGTGCTAGCTCTAAGCGGTATTCGTTTACATCGCTAATAACTACGTGACGTGCACCTACGTGCTTTGCCACTGCTGCTGCCATAATACCAATGGGGCCTGCACCAGTAATTAATACATCTTCGCCGACTAAATCAAACGACAGCGCGGTATGTACGGCATTACCAAAAGGGTCAAAAATTGATGCTAATTCGTCTGAAATATTATCAGGAATTTTAAACGCATTAAACGCTGGTATAACTAAGTATTCAGCAAATGCACCTTCGCGATTTACGCCTACACCTGTGGTGTTACGACATAAATGTACGCGCCCTGCACGACAGTTACGACAATGGCCACACGTAATATGGCCTTCGCCAGATACTCGGTCGCCAACCTTAAAGCCACGTACTTCTTGTCCCATATCAACCACTTCGCCAACATACTCATGGCCAACAACCATAGGTGTAGGAATAGTTTTTTGCGCCCACTCGTCCCACTTATAAATATGAACGTCGGTGCCACAAATTGCAGTTTTACGAATTTTAATTAGCAGGTCGTTATGGCCAACTTCTGGTTTTGGCGCATCTGTCATCCAAATACCCGGTTCTGCTTTTAATTTAGATAATGCTTTCATAATTCACACTCAACTAAAAAACCGCGGCTATAGCGCGGTTTACAATAAAATTAAATAACGCCCATTTCTTTACCAATACGGGTAAAGGCAGCAATGGCGGTATCAAGTTGTTCAATGCTATGTGCAGCTGAGATTTGGGTACGAATACGTGCCTGACCTTTAGGTACAACAGGGAATGAAAAACCGGTTACATAAATACCTTCAACTAATAACTTATCAGCCATTAATGATGCAACTTTAGCATCGCCTAGCATAACTGGAATAATGGCATGATCTTTACCACCACAGGTAAAACCAGCGGCTTCCATTTGCTCGCGGAAGTATTTAGCGTTTGACCAAAGCTTAGCGCGAAGCTCGCCACCACTTTCTAGCATTTCAAGCACTTTAATCGATGCAGTCACAATTGCCGGAGCTAATGAATTTGAAAATAAGTAAGGACGCGAACGTTGACGCAACCACTCAACAATTTCTTTTTTACCTGATGTATAACCACCTGATGCACCGCCCAATGCTTTACCTAAGGTACCGGTAATAATATCTACGCGATCAAGCACGTTACAATACTCTGGTGTGCCTTTACCATTTTCGCCAACAAAGCCCACAGCATGCGAGTCGTCAACCATTACTAATGCATCGTATTTATCGGCTAAATCACACACGGTGGCTAAATCACAAATAACGCCATCCATAGAAAAAACGCCATCTGTGGCAATTAGCTTAGTTTTAGCACCTGCTTCGGTCGCGGCAATAAGCTGCTTTTCAAGGTCAGCCATATCGTTATTAGCATAACGAAAACGCTTAGCTTTACATAAACGTACGCCATCGATAATTGAAGCATGATTAAGTGAATCCGAAATAATCGCGTCTTCAGCGCCTAAAATAGTCTCAAACAGACCTGTATTAGCATCAAAGCACGATGAGTATAAAATAGTATCTTCAGTTTCTAAAAACTCACTGATTTTTTTCTCTAACGTTTTGTGAATATCTTGCGTACCACAAATAAAGCGTACTGAGGCCACACCAAAACCATGTGCGTCTAAGCCATCTTGCGCTGCTTTTATTAGCTCAGGGCTATTTGCTAAGCCTAGGTAATTATTAGCACAAAAGTTAATTACTTTGCCTGATGCAACTTCAATTTGAGCTTGCTGCTGCGATAAAATAATACGCTCGCTTTTATACAAACCTTCAGTTTTTACGTCTTCAATTTGCTGTTGTAGCTGGCTAAAAAAAGCAGATGCTCTCATCTTTAGTCTCCATTTGATTTAACAGGTTAAACAGCAAAACAAAGCTACTGTTTATTATGTGGGGTATTGTAAAAGTTTAACGAATAAAATGCACTGTTTGCAGTTCATCGCAAATTATAAATTTGGCAGCAATTCCTGCCAGTTTACAGTGCCTGAATTGGGGGGCGTATTTAAATTTATAAAAGTGCTGGTAAATCATTAATTGAATTGAAAATAAAATCTGCAGTTTGTTTGGCGCTGTCATCAAACTGCTGGCCAGAGTGCACCAATACGCGCGTGGCAATGCCAGCTTGTTCTGCAGCTTGCATATCACTTTTTTTATCGCCTACCATAATACTTTGCTGCGGATCGATATTATGCTCACTAATACCTTGTAGTAGCATACCAGGGGCTGGTTTTCTGCAAGCGCACTGTTTTAAATACTCAGGCAATGCATTTTTAGGATGATGAGGGCAAAAATAAACGTCGCTTATCAATATCTGATGTGCGCTAAACTGTGCTTTCATCCAGCTGGTCAGTGCTATAAAGTCAGCCTCGGTGTAATAACCACGGCCAATACCTGACTGATTAGTTACAATAATAATTTTATAACCGGCATCATAAAATGCCTTGCACGTGCTAAATACTCCTTCGATAAATTCAAACCGCTCACTTTGATACACATAGCCATGATCAACGTTTACTACGCCATCTCTATCTAAAAATAGCGCTTTATTTTTTTGTGATTGATTCATTATAACGACTCTTTTTGCACAACATGATCAAACATAGCTTTTACCGCATCAATAGTAATTTGGCTCATTAAATCGTCACCTTTAATACGTGTGCCCCAAGGCAGCTGCTGCGCTGTTTTACCCGTTTGTTTAAGTAAGTTTTGATGATATACCTCAACCACATAGTTTTGGTATAAATACGGCCCTGTGCGCGCTGGGTTTGAATGGGCATATAGCCCAATAACAGGAGTGCCTACCGTTACTGCCATATGGGCAGGGCCAGTATCTGGGGCTAGTACTACACTGGCGCGTTTTAACACGCACAACAATTCTTTAAGCTTAGTTTTACCAACTAGGTTTAAAATGCTGTGTTGGCTGTGTTTAATAATATTATTGGCAAGGTTTATTTCCAGCTCGGTAGGGCCGCCGGTCAAGGCCACTTTAAATCCCTGCTGATGGGCATAATCAGCAAGCGCGGCATAACGTTCGGGAAGCCAATTACGCTGTGCTTTACTTGCTGCTGGAGAGATAACAAACAGCTTATTAGATAAGTATTCTGCAGTGAGTAATTCATCGGCAGTGTTTTGATCTTGCTGTGTATAAGGCATTTCCCAACTTGGCTGATAATCATTCACGCCAATGGCTTTAGCAAAGCCTTTAAACCCTTCTAACACGTGCGCATGTGGCTGCGCTGCAATGCGTTTATTTATAAATAGGCTATGCAGCTCTTTTGAGCGCGCCCAATCAAAGCCTATTTTAACTTTTGCAGGAATACAACGTGCAACAAATCCGGCCCTTAATGCCACCTGCATATTAAGCAGTACATCAAAGTTTTGCCCTTTAAAAGTTTGCTTTAAATTTTTCAGTGCTACGCGGCCTTGTTTTTTATCAAACACCACCAGCTCAACACCGGGTAAGTTAGCCAATAACATAGCTTCTACTTTGCCAATAACCCAAGTGATTTTTGCATTAGGATGCGCTTTTTGAATCGCTTGTACTGCACTCACAGCATGGCATACATCGCCAATAGCAGAGAGTCGTAAAATACAAATAGAGGAGTAGTTAGGCACTGAAGTCACGCGTTTCCTTGGGCATTAAATAGTAAAACCCGATCTTAAATTATAATCGCGCTATTGCAAGTACTTATCCTCGGCTTTAAAACGCGCTAACATAGGCGCATATTTAAGTAATACCCGTGAGCTATGTTCAAACAACACGTCCAAGGTAAGCATACTCTGCTGAGCCACCCTAGTTATGAAAATCAGGTTAATTTAAACTGGTTTAATGCCGACTACTGGCAGCAACAAAATAAAATAGTGGGTGCTAAAAAAGGCCGCGCAATGGCGTGGTTTTTTAAAAATAATGAACTAACCGCTGTGCTAAGACATTATTGGCGCGGTGGCTTGGTCGGTAAATTACTCAGTGACCAATACTTGTATTTAGGCTTTGAGCAAACGCGAGTATATAAAGAGTTTGCTTTAATGGCGCAGTTAATTGAGCTTGGCTTAAATGTACCAACTCCCATTGCTGCAAAAGTGACTCGAAGCGGGTTAATTTACCGCGGTGATATTATTACCGAGGCGGTAACAGGTGCCAAAAGTGTACTGGATATACTCGTTGAGCGTGCTTTAACTGAATCTGAATTAACAAGTATAGCAACAACCATTGCGCTATTTCACCGTAAAGGCGTATACCACGCAGATTTAAACATTAATAATATTTTATTTAATGACACTGGCCAGATATATATTATTGACTTTGATCGCGGCGAAATTAAAACGCCCGCCTTACAATGGCAACAAAGTAATATGGAGCGCCTAAAGCGCTCATTTTTAAAAGAACAAGGCCGCAACCCTGTATTTAACTGGCAAGCCAGCGACTGGCAAGCCTTGTATGTTTGTTACACAAAGCTTAAGCGCTAATTTACTTTAGCTGCTAGTTAGCTAAAGCTAAGTACTTGGCAGCCACTTGCTCTGCGTTTACTTGTTGTAAAATAGCTGCATTTGTAACGTTTGGCTTATCTGCCAGCACTTGTTCAATTACACGTGCTAACTGCTCACTTTGCTGTATTGGCACTAAATACTTACTTAGCGCACCTGTTAGTATTTCGCTGGGGCCAAAAGTACAGTTAGTGCTCACCACTGGTGTACCGACTGCAAGTGCTTCTATTAATACCGTTGGCAAGCCTTCAAAATCTGAGCTTAATACTAGCGCTTTGGCATGTTTTATCCAATTATACGGATTTTGCTCAAACCCTGGCACAATCAGTTGCTCTGCAATTCCATATTGCTGTGCAAGTTTTAATACCTTTGTCGGTTTGTTACATAACAGTACTAGTTTGTACTTTTTATCTAACTTAGCAAACGCTGCGAATAAAATATCGTGACGTTTTTGCTTGGCTAATCGCCCAACATGAATAAGGTAAGGCACATTAGGAATGTTAGTGTTTAGCTCACTGGCTTGTTGATTGATTTTTTTTAAATCGAATGGGTTATAAATTGTAGTGATCGCACTTGGAGTAATTAAGTTACCTTGGGTAATTTCATTTTCAACCCCTTTGGATACACAAATGAGTGATTTACCATTTAAGTTTTGTTTACTTTTTTTAAGGTATAAATAAGAAAGAGGCCCTAATTTTTTTTGCCTTGTTAGCTCAGCATTTACTGAGTTATGCATAACAAAATGGACATTTTCTACATTACTACGCGCAAGCAGGTTATTACTACGATCTAAATTTGACAGTACTAAGTCAATGTACCCGACTTCACTTCTCTTTTTTTCAAACCACGACTCTAGTTTAGCGACACTTGCTTTGCGTAGCCAAAAACGGTCAACCTTCGACGCTCTATCCGTAAATAAGCTCTCAACTTGTAAGTTACTTGGGATATCGTATTCAACGCTATTAGCGAGTGATAAAATAGTCACATTGTGTTTAAGTGTCGCTATTTGCTCAGCCAAAGTAAGCATTACTTTTTCAGCACCACCGCCAACCAGTGAATCAATTACTATCACTATATTCATTATTTACTTCCAAATAATAATGCTTTTACACCTTGGTTAATTACATCAAAACTATGCACGTTTGCAAATAACGCGTAGTTACTGAGTATATTTTGATAATTAGGTTCAGTGATAATCTCATTTACTTTATTGGTTATGTCTAAAATATCGAGTTCGGCTTTTGTTACCACACCAGTAGTAACGCAGCGTGCAATACGGTTACTTTGATCTTTTGATATAGCGCAAGCAACTGTGGGAGTTTGTACCGCAATAGCTTGTAATAATGTATCGCCCGCACTCAATAGTGCTACTTTAGCTTGACTTAACAATGCCAAAAACTCACTACCCTGCTGACTTGGTATGCAAATTAATTCATCAGTTTGCGGTAACGGCTTGGTGTAATTGGGCCCAAAAACAACAGCTCCCTTTAGCGAGGTACGTTGAGTGATGGCCAGTGCAGCTTGAAAATAAATATCAGCACAATTTTGACCGTTTAAAGTGTGTCCGCCTGAGCCTGCATTCACTATAAAATATTCATTTTTTGTTAAATCATAGTCGTTTAATGCTTGCTGCTTTTGTTGCTCAGAGGCAAACGCAGTATAGGGACCTACATTATGCGGAGATGCTAAAGCAAAGGTATTTAATTTAAGCTTTTCTAGCCATGTAAGTGGCTCGATGCAGTAATCTGGCTGTATTACCCAGTGCACGTCAATTAAACCAATACGATTAAGCTTTAATCCTTTGGCTCGTTTTTTCTCATGTTGCGAGATGAAAACAACTTTTGCGCCCACTTTTTTTGCCGCTTTCATATGCTCAGCACGACCAGCACAATCAAACACCACCACATCAGGCTTATATTGCTCAATAAATTGACAAACTGCTTTAGTTTCTTTGGTTGCCGACCTCTCTAAAAGTGTGGTTTCAAAAGGGCAACTTTTAGCATAAGCCGTATGTTTATTTAAAATAAAGTGGATATTTATATCCCCTGAGCATTCATTTTCTAGCGTTTGCGCTAGCAAAAGTGAACGCATATATTCACCAATACCCTCTGGTGATGATACAGGAATAAATAAAAGTCGTTTTTTGCTCATTACAATCTCAATTTCCGATTTGGCACTCAGTATATCAATCACATAGTTTTAGCGATAGATAGCGACCCTTTTTATCTTATTTTTAGCCTTACTGCGCCCATTTAGTTACTGCAATAAAGTGCTTTGATTGCTAAACTTAAGGTAATTTAAATCACAAGGATCTGAACTTTGCGAAACAAAATTTTTATATTGTCTTCACTTTTTTGCGCAATGAGCGCGCCGGTTAACGCAGAGCCATGGGTAAAACCAGATGATTATGGGTTAAGAGCTGATATTCAACTTTTAGCCGATGCTGGCGTTATTTTAGCCCCGGTAACCACTTACCCTCTAATGTGGAAGAGCTTTATAAGTGAAGTAGATAACACTCCCCTAGGCCAGTTATCGCCAAACTTGCAAGATGCTTTATTACGGGTAAAACATCGTTACAAGTCTGAAAATACGGGCTCTCATAGTGTACAACTGTCTGCTTTTGCAAGTTCAGATACTATTGTTGCCACCAGTTTTGGCGCAACTAATACCCAAGAGTCAGAAGCATCTGCTGCCTACGCCTATTTAGGCGACAGTTTTGCCGCTAAAGTAGCGGTTAATTATCGCAATGATGGCAAAAAGTGTTTTGTTACTGGGAAAACTGCAGACGATATAGTGCTAGATGAGCAAGCACTTACTGACTGTAATGACACCTCCTTTGATGGCAGTTATATAGCTTACCGTTTAGGTAACTGGATTTTTAGAGCCGGTGCCATAGAGCAGTTTTGGGGCCCGGGGGTTGATAATAGTTTAATAATGTCGGGCAACGCTAAACCATTGCCTGCAATGAGCGTGACTCGAGAGCAAAGCACTGCCTTTGAAACCCCTTGGCTAAGCTGGTTAGGCCAATGGGGATTTACCGCGCAAATGGCTCAGTTAGAATCTACTCGTGTAATTCCTGATGCTTTACTGTGGAGTACTCGCGTTAATTTCAGGCCATTACAGCAATTAGAAATTGCACTGAGCTGGTCAGCGCAATGGGCTGGCGATGGCCAACCTAGTTCAGCGAGTGACTTTATTGATATAGTGACAGGTGAAGCAGCTTGTATAGATGGCACTACTACTTGTGATGATGAATTAAAATCTAAGATTGGTAATCAACTTGCGGGTATAGATATTCGCTGGTCTGACACTTTATTTAGCCAACCGTACGCAATTTATGCAAGTACCATTGGTGAAGATGCCAGCTCAAAGTTTAAACCTGTCGACAGAGCCTATTTATTTGGTGTACAAACTACTCATCGTATTTATGATCAAAACGTATTAGTAAATGTAGAGTACATAGATACGGGCGTAACATGCTCTGCTGAATCAAGCAGTGAAAACTGCTATTACGAGCATTCAGATTACAAATCTGGTTACCGCTACCATGGCCGTACCATAGGTTCAACATTTGATAATGACGCGCAATCACTAGTACTAACTGTGCTAGGCCAGCTTTCAAATGGAAATGATTGGCAAGTTAAATTACGCGATGTTGATTACAACAATGATAACCGCGATCGTTACCCTAATAACCCTGATTTAGGCAATACCATTACTAAAACAGCTTATAACAGTAAACAGCTTGAAATACGTTACAGGCAACTTGCTATGGGTGGGCGCTTAACGCTAGGCGCTTTTGCATCAAATAACGATGCAGCAGAAAACGACACATCTGCATTTGCTAAATATGAATATAACTTTTAAATTCGGGATTTTTGGCTATCCTAAACTAGGATAATAAGTGCAAATAAAAAGGGATGAAAACACTGTTTTCATCCCTTTTTTAATTCATTAATAACCGTCGTAATTACTGCTTAATCTTACTAATCACTTTTGAAGTTGAGCAACCATCTAAAAACTCAAGCACCTCTACTTTTCCGCCGTGAAGCAGTACATGCTCAGCACCGGCTATTTGTTCAACCGTGTAGTCGCCACCTTTAACTAAAATATCTGGGCTAATTTGCTCAATTAATTTAGCCGGTGTGTCATTTTCATCCGCACTACCAAATGGAATAACCCAATCAACAGAGGAAAGTGCACTTAATACCATAGCTCTTTCATCTAGCGGATTAATTGGCCTATCGGCGCCTTTTAATCGTGATATAGACGCATCGTTATTTAGCCCCACCACTAATCTATCGCCACGCGCTTTTGCTTGTGCTAAATAGCGTACGTGCCCAGCATGCAAAATATCAAAGCAGCCATTGGTAAATACAATTGTTTCGCCATTTTGTTTTGCAAACTCTATATGCTGCAGCACATCGTCAAACGGAGTTTGATAATGCTCACCAGTGGCATGTAAATATTGGCCCAGCTTACGACTAAGTTCTTCTGGCGACACTGTGGCCGCACCTAATTTACTCACCGCAATGCCCGCTGCTAAGTTAGCAATTTCCACCGCATTTTTAGGTGTCATTCCCGCCCCTAGCATCACGGCTAGAGTTGCTATAACTGTATCGCCTGCGCCGGTTACATCACTGACTTCAAGCTCTTGCGCGGCAAAATCATATTTTTCAGTCGCACTAATTAACGACATTCCTTGCTCTGAACGCGTTAGCAACATTGCTTTTATGCCTGCGTCACTTATGAGCTTACGCGCACTTGTTGCCAAGCCCTCTTCTGAGTCTGTTTGCCCACCCGCTAATTTAAACTCATTTAAATTTGGTGTAATGTAGTCTGCACCTCTATATAAATGTAAATCAGACGACTTAGGATCAACGAGTACCGTTTTCCCTGCTTTTTTAGCTAGGCTTATCATGTTTTCAATCAGGCTCAATGAACCTTTATTGTAATCAGAAAATACTATAAAATCGTACTCATCAAGTACTAGCTCTAAACGGTTTAATAACAGCTGGCTGTGTTGCTCTGTAAACGTCTCTTCTAGATCTAACCGTACAACTTGCTGATGACGGCTAATCACTCGCATTTTAGAAATTGTCGGTAAGTCGCATACACTTACTAACTGTGAATTTATTTTTTCACCTTCTAAAATGCCTTCTAGTATCTGTCCACCTTCATCTTCGCCTATTAAGCCAAGTAGGCCTACTTTACCATCTAATCGGGCTATATTTTTAGCCACGTTTGCTGCGCCACCGGCTTTGTCTTCTAATTTACTTACTTTTACTACCGGTACCGGAGCTTCTGGGGAAATACGCCCTGAATCACCATACCAATAACGGTCAAGCATTACATCGCCAACCACCAAAATACGTGCGGCTGATAAGTTTTTTAATAGCGATAAATCCATTACTGCTGCTCCGCAACTACCATATCAATAGCTTCACATAACCAATGGCCAATAAACATGTGTGCTTCTTGAATTCGCGCTGTTTCATCGTTTTTAATAATAATAGGTAATTTGGCAATATTTTTAACTTCACCGCCATCACGCCCCGTTAATGCTACGGTAAAGGCCCCTATTTTATTCGCTGCTGCTAACGCTAGATTAATATTGGCGCTTGTACCTGATGTGGTTAACCCTATAACTAAATCTTCTGGTTTACATAAGGCTTGTACTTGGCGTTCAAACACAGTGTCAAAATGATAGTCGTTACTGTGCGCAGTTAAAATTGACGTATCGGTTGTAAGTGCCATAGATGCAAGTGGACCACGCTCTAATTTATAACGCACTACAAATTCTGCCGCTAAATGCTGTGCATCGGCCGCACTACCACCGTTACCAAGCCAAACAACCTTACCGCCTGCTTGTAATGCACTATGGCACACTTCTAACAATTGCATAGACTCTTGATGATAAGCCTCCATCGTTTCAAATAATGCTAAATGACGATTTAAACTCTCAAGGTAACTCGTTGCTACTGAATCGATAATTGACATGGTAAATTCCTCTAGGAATTGAAATGGCAGGAAAAATTAATTTCATTATTCCATAAATCTATACCCAAATCACCTCAATATACATATTACTGAAACAGGTATTTTGAGCTAACTTGAATAGCGTTATTATTATTTTATCGGGTAGCAGCTGAACACAAACCATATTTTATCTTTTCTGTGTTTAGAATTGATCATTTTCACGTTAAACTAAGACGACTTACCCTTATAAAAGCTTAGTATGGCACGCATTTTTTATTCACTCGCATTAATGATTATTAGCCCACTAATCGTATTTTATTTATATGTATTACGCGGTAAAAAAAACCCAGGTTATAGAGCGCACTTTAAACAGCGCTTTGGTTTTGTGGACAAGTCTTTATTTGCCAATAACAATAAGCCGCTGCTAGTGCATTGTGCATCAGTAGGTGAAGTACTCGCCGCTACCCCCCTGATCAAAGCAGTGCAAAAAGCGCACCCTAAATTAAATATACTTATAACGTGCAACACCCCTACTGGTCGTGAGCAAATCATTACGCAGTTTAAAAACACGGTAGCCTGCTGCTACTTACCTATGGACTTTCCATTTGCAACCGCCCGATTTTTAAAACGAGTAAAGCCACAAGCCCTGTGTATTTTAGAAACTGAACTGTGGCCCAACCTTATGGCAAGTAGTCGCAATAGAAATATTCCGGTACTTGTTTTAAACGCTCGCTTGTCTGAAAAATCGCAACAGGGTTATCAAAAAGTAGCTAAGCTAACGCATATTATTATGCGCTCTATCACTGTATTAGCCAGTCATAATAAAACTGACGCCAAACGCTTTATAGAGCTTGGCCTTGAGCCACATAAAAGTAAAGTTACAGGTTCAATAAAATTTGATATTACACCTACCCAAGAGCAACTAACTAAGGTAACTGCACTCAAACAGCTTTATAATTTAGAGCAGCGCTTTATATGGGTTGCAGGCTCCACTCACCCTATCGAGCATGAGCAGGTAATTAGCGCTCATAAAAATCTATTAGAAAAACAACCCAATGCGTTACTCATAATAGCGCCGCGCCATCCTGAACAGTTCGATAAGGTTGCAGATTTACTAACGCAAAGTACACTGAGTTTTAGTCGTCGCAGCAATAATAATTATAATAACGAAAACGTCTTGTTAGCAGATACGCTTGGCGAGCTGCAATACTTATATGGCGCTGCTAATGTGAGCTTTATTGGCGGCAGTTTAATTCGCCGTGGTGGCCATAATCCACTTGAATCAGCTGCATTTTCAGTGGGCGTTATCAGCGGGGTGCATACCTATAACTTTGATCATATTTACCCTGAGCTTATAAAGCTCAAAGGCGCTATTGTGGTTGATAATGCTGATGAGCTAACACAACAACTTATAGCATTAAATCAAAACAGCAAAGCATGCCAAACTTTAGGTAAAAAAGCAGCGCAATGCGTGGCCAATAACCAAGGTGCTATACAAAAAACACTTAACATTATTAATCAATATTTAGAGCCCAAACCGTGACCAACATAGCCATAAGCCAAACCCGCGAATGGGTTTCAAATGTTATTGTAAAATATAACTTTTGTCCCTTTGCCCGCAAAGAAGTAGAAAATAACTGTATTCATTATTTTGTAAGCCCTGCAAGCAGCATAGACGATGCAGTAATGGACATGCTTGAGCAATGTATTGAGCTTGACCGAGAGGCTGCACGCGAAACCACACTTATTATGTTTGATAACGGCTTTAGCGACTTTGAAGACTTTTTAGACTTGGTTGACTTAGCCAACGCGCTGTTAGTAGCCCAAGGTTTTGAAGGTAAGTATCAAATTGCTAATTTTCATCCCGATTATGTATTTGCCGATAGCGATGCAAGCGATGCGGCAAACTATACTAATCGCTCCCCTTTTCCTACTTTGCATTTAATTCGCGAAGCAAGTATGAGTGCAGCACTTGAGAGTTATAACGAACCCGAATCTATACCTGAGCATAATATAAATTTAGCAAGGCGCAAGGGTATCGATTTTTGGCAACAGTTACTCGAAGGGTGTAAAAAACCGAGCGCTTAAAGCGCTCGGTTATATATAACAGTAAATAACTCGTTATTTTTTAACCCAATTACCATTTACTTCAACAAAATGACCTCTTTGGGTTTTTTCGATTGTTTTTGCCGCCGCTAACGCTTCTACTTGCGACAGTGACAAGTTATTTTTTTGCGCTAATTTTAAATACTGTGCTTTACGCTTAGCATTAATGGTATCAACGACCACTTTAGCCTCTGCATTTTGTACCACTAAGCCCAAATAGCCTGAGCTATCTTCGCCTACTAAACCTTGGCTTTTAGCATCATCTAAACTAATAGCCCATGCCGAAAAAGACATACATACAGCACTAACTAATGTAATTATGCTTAATTTGTTGTTAACTTTCATATCCTAGCTCCTTAAAATAACTCACTGTCGTCACTAAATAAATTATCGAGTTCTTTATCTACTTTTACACGAATTTCGTGATCAACCTTCACATTTAAATTAATTGTAATAGGCTCTTTAGCAGCTACCTCTACTCGGTGCGTACACGCACCAAGGGCACTTATTGCTGCAAATACAATAAGTACTTTTATGCTTAACGACTGTTTCATCATTAGTTTCCTTTTTGTGAGTATTGTTGCTCAACTTTTTGTGTAATTTCATCACTTAAGCGCAATGCGCGTAATAAAGTAAATATATTTTCTTCATGATTATAATTAAAGTTAACTTGCTGCTCTGCTTGCTTATTATAACCTTGCAAATTTACGCCAAGCTTTAGCCAACCATCACTTTTAAGTGCCACACTGCTATTAAGCTTTTGTATATCAAGATTTCTAAGTAATCCCAATACAGGCTGTAACTCTTGTTGCTGCTGCATAACTGAATCAAATGCTGCGTTATTAGTAATCATTAACTTACCCGTTCCTTGATTACTTAAACTGCCATTTACTACCTCAATACCCGTGTTATTAAAGTGCACTGGCAAAGTGCCAGCAAAGCGCCCTGAAAGCGTAATCCCCGACTGCTCATCAAGTGTAATAAGTTTACTGGCATCAATGTTTTTAAAGTTAACATTAGCAACTTGCTGCAAGTCATTAAGCGAGTATTTATCAAGGCTAAACTCACCATCAAATAACTCTCCCGCAATATCAAACATACGCGCATTATTGTTTTTAACCTGCCAGTTACCTTTAATGTTTTTAATAACAACACCAGCCCTTAGCTCATTTAAATTAAAGGTAGTGGGTTTTACATTAAGCTGCCCTGAATTATACTCTCCTACAAATTGGCTACTTAAATCGCTAGCAAGGTAATCGTTATAAAGCGCACTTGCGTTGTTTAACTCCATTGCAAACGAGGCGTGTTGTAAATTTACATCCCCGCTGATTCGGCCATTAAACGTTCCCTGTGTAAGCTGCGCTAACGGCTCAAACTGATGAATAAAGGTATTTAATAGCACTATATTTTGTGTGGGTACTACTATTTCAAATGGATGTTCCACTGCCGATATATGATGGTTTACTGCTAATTCAATATCGTTTACAAATACGTGATGCGATGCTTTAAGGGCGCGACTTTGCAATCCTGTAGATGCAACTTTTATATTATTGAGTTTTATAACAGGGCTATTAAATTTATTTATTACAGTATTAGCGCTAAGGTCTGCAAATAATTCACCATGAGTTAAATTTGCTTTAGCAGTTATGGTATTACTTATATCTGTTAATTTAAATTCGTTATATTTTAACGTTTTAAATAGGGTTTTTAGTGTTATTTGTGCGTTTAAAGCATCATCTAGCTGTGCCGTTAAGCGACCTTCGTATTGCTCTACACTCAGTTGTGCAAAATCAACCTTTGCGGCTGTTAATCTACTTGTAGCATTACCACTTGGTTTTCCATCGACTATATTTATTAAATTAAATTGCCCTGAGGCGTTAACTTTATTAGCGCTAATTTTATTACTACTAGTACTGGCAATAAAATCGGGAAGTGAATTAAGCGCAACAGTATAATTACCTTTAAGTGTGTTATTTTTAAATTCTGCATTAAGCTCAATGTTGTTAATGTCTGGCGTACTTATACTAACCGCTAACATGCTTTTAAAATCCGCCCAAAGGTTGGTAAAATTAAGCTCTGACTCCATTAGAGTTATTTCAAATTGATTATCTCCTTCACTCATTATATTTAGCATTGGCAAAGTAAGGTGGTTATTAGTAATACTAATCACTTTAGGAAGTTTAATCTGCCAATTTAAAGGGGTTTGGTCAGCTATAAAATCAGCATAATCACTCGGCGGAACGAGTGAGCTACACGTAGGCGTTAAATTTAATTTATTGTTTAACAAACTCGAATCTAGCTCAACTAATTTACTATTTAAATTAAAACCAATAATTAACCTACCATTAGCCAATGCTTCAAGCCGGCACTGCTCCATAGCATATTCAAACTGTGCGTTTACATCGCCATTTAACTGCAGTTCAATACCATCAAAGCTAAATACTTGCTGAGTACTAAAGCTAATACCTGCAACGGCTGTATTTTCGGTATTTATAAGCTGCTTTAACAGAGAGTCATCAACAGAAAACTGCCCTGTTAGTTTATTATTAGCTAAAATTGCTTTAGCGTTTATATCGCCTGTTATATTAAATTGATTTAAAATCGGCTCTGCTAAATTTATTTTTAGTGGCTTGTTAAAGTCATTACTCTTTATTACCAGCTGTTTTATAGCAATTAATGGACGTTTTTCTGGCAGCGCGAGAGCAAGCTTTTTTGCCGCGGAGCTACTTTGATTACTTTTGGGAAGTGGATTTATACTTAATACTGCATGCTCAACAATCACTTGCTTTGTATTTACAGTAATATCGATTAGCTCTAATTGTTGATTTTGATAAGTTAAGCATACTTTGTCGGCATGAACATTTAATTGAGCTGTAACCGAAAAATTTAAGCAACTGAGTGTAATACCCGCTTTTTCTAATTGCGGTGTTATAGCCCACTGGACTAATGGCAAACGAAATATATAACCAAGCAAAATTATGCTTAGTAATAAACTGCTAATAATTAAACTCACACGCTTAAACATATTATCCTTAATATTAGTGCTAGGTTCTAGGTTCTAGGTTCTAGGTTCTAGGTTCTAGGTTCTAGGTTCTAGGTTCTAGGTTCTAGGTAATCATAAACAAAAAAGGCTGCACAAGGCAGCCTTTTATTATACTCAACTTAAATGAACCTAAATTGAGCAGTAAGGTTATTAACCTACATTTTTACGCGCGTTGCGGAACATACGCATCCACGGGCTATCCTCGATCCACTCATCTGGGTGCCAAGAGTTAGCAACAGCACGGAATACGCGCTCAGGATGCGGCATCATTACAGTTGCACGCCCATCGGTAGAGGTAATACCTGTAATCCCTTCTGGCGAGCCATTTGGATTTGCTGGGTATTGCGTTGTAGGATTACCGTAGTTATCTACAAACTTAACCGCTACAGTACCCGAGTCTAATGCTGCTTTAACTGCGTTATCGTTTGCAAATTCAGCATGACCTTCACCGTGCGATACTGCAATTGGCATACGCGAACCAGCCATACCATTAAAGAATACCGATGGATTTTCTTGTATTTCTACTAAGCTAAAACGTGCTTCAAAACGCTCTGATTTATTCGTTACAAAACGTGGCCAATGCTCAGTACCTGGGATCAACTCTTTTAAAGTAGATAACATTTGGCAACCGTTACACACACCTAAACTAAAGGTATCTTCACGGTGGAAAAAGCTTTGGAACTGTTCACGCGCCATGTCGTTAAACAATATCGACTTAGCCCAACCTTCGCCTGCACCTAATACGTCACCGTAAGAGAACCCACCACACGCCACTAAGCCTTTAAACTGCTCAAGCGATAAACGCCCTTCTAGAATATCGCTCATGTGTACATCAATGGCAGCAAAACCAGCACGATTAAATGCGGCAGCCATTTCTAGATGAGAGTTAACTCCTTGCTCACGTAAAATAGCCATTGGTGGTTTAGCGCCTGTTGCAATATACGGTGCTGCTATATCTTCGTTTAAGTCAAAGTTTAACTTAACGTTTAAGCCAGGATCTTTAACATCAAATTTAGCATCAAATTCTTGCTTAGCACACTCAGGGTTATCGCGACGCGCCTGCATTTGGTACGTTGTTTCTGCCCACATAGTACGCAGCTCTGTACGCGTGTTACTCAGTACGGTATTTTTACCGCGGTTAAATACAATCGCATCGTCGCTATTAAGCGTACCTATAATATGGCTAATTGTCGCTAAACCATGATCTTTAAGTACCGCATTAACTGCATCTAAATCACTATTAGCCACTTGAATAACAGCGCCAAGCTCTTCGTTGTAAAGCGCTTCAATGTCGTTGCCTGTTAAGCCATTAATATCAACAGTTACACCTGTGTGGCCAGCAAATGCCATTTCGGCAACTGTGGTAAATAAACCACCGTCTGAACGGTCATGATAAGCAAGTAACTTACTATCAGCTACCAATACTTGCATGGCGTTATAAAAGCCTTTTAATAACTCTGGGCTATCAACATCAGGCGTTATATCACCTAATTGCTTATAAACCTGCGCTAAGCTTGATGCGCCCATGCGGTTTTTTCCCGCACCTAAGTCAACTAAAATAAGTGATGTTTCGCCTTTGTCGGTACGTAGCTGCGGTGTCACTGTTTTACGTACATCGTCAACACGGCCAAAGGCAGTGATAATTAACGATAGCGGTGATGTTACTGATTTCTCTTGTGAATCACCTTCATCTTTCCATGTCGTTTTCATCGACATAGAATCTTTACCTACTGGAATTGTTAAACCAAGCGCTGGGCAAAGTTCTTCACCTATGGCTTTTACTGCTTCATATAAACCAGCATCTTCACCAGGGTGACCCGCTGCTGCCATCCAGTTAGCCGAAAGCTTAATATTTTCAAGGCTACCAATATTTGCACAGGCAATATTTGTTAACGACTCTGCCACAGCTAAACGCGCCGATGCAGCGTAATTTAATAGCGCTGCAGGAGTGCGCTCGCCCAACGACATAGCTTCACCATGGTAAGTGTCGTATGTAGCAGCAGTTACAGCACAGTTAGCCACAGGCACTTGCCAAGGGCCAACCATTTGGTCGCGCGCTACTAAGCCTGTTACCGAGCGATCGCCAATTGTAATAAGGAAGGTTTTTTCTGCAATGGTTGGTAAGCGCAATAAACGCTGCGCCGCATCTGCTACATTAATATTTGTAACATCAAGTGCTTTACCTACAACCTGCTTTGAGGTTACATCGCGATGCATTTTAGGTGCTTTACCTAATAATACGTCTAGTGGTAAATCAACAGGGTTATTATCAAAGTGGCTATCGGCAACCGTTAGGTGTGGCTCAGCAGTCGCTTCGCCTATTACCGCGTACTGTGCTCGTTCGCGCTTACAAATAGCTTCAAAACGGTCAAAATTTTCAACACCTACGGCAAGTACATAACGCTCTTGCGATTCGTTACACCAAATTTCGTGTGGTGCCATACCTGGCTCATCATTTGGAATATCGCGTAGTTGAAACTTACCACCACGGCCACCGTCATTTACTAGTTCAGGAAATGCGTTTGATAAACCACCGGCGCCCACATCGTGAATAAACGCAATTGGGTTTTCATCACCTAGCTGCCAACATTTGTCGATAACTTCTTGGCAACGACGTTCCATTTCTGGGTTTTCGCGTTGTACTGAAGCAAAATCTAAATCTTCATTTGATTGCCCAGACGCCATGCTTGATGCTGCACCGCCGCCTAAGCCTATGTTCATTGCTGGGCCACCTAAAGCAATGAGCTTAGCACCAACAGGAATTTCACCTTTTTGTACATGGTCTGTGCGAATATTACCTAAACCACCGGCAAGCATAATTGGTTTGTGGTAACCACGTACCTCAAGGCCATTATGGCTTGTCACTTGCTCTTCATAGGTACGAAAGTAACCTAACAAGTTAGGACGGCCAAACTCATTATTAAATGCAGCGCCGCCAAGCGGCCCTTCAGTCATAATATCCAAAGCGGTGACAATACGCCCAGGTTTACCAAAATCACTTTCCCACGGTTGCTCGTAACCAGGAATACGTAAGTTAGAAACAGTAAATCCAACTAAACCAGCTTTAGGTTTAGAACCACGGCCAGTAGCACCTTCATCACGTATTTCACCACCTGAGCCTGTAGCAGCACCTGAAAATGGCGCTATGGCGGTTGGGTGATTATGAGTTTCAACTTTCATTAGTATTTCGATGTCTTCTTGATGATACGCATATTCACCTTGCGCATTGGGGAAGAAGCGCCCCGCTTTTGAGCCTTTCATTACCGCGGCATTGTCTTTATATGCCGACAATACATTTTCAGGGTTTTTCTCAAAAGTATTTTTAATCATCTTGAACAGCGACTTTGGCTGCTCTTCACCATCGATTGTCCAGTCTGCATTAAATATTTTATGACGACAATGCTCTGAGTTTGCTTGGGCAAACATAAACAATTCGATATCGTTAGGATTACGGCCTAACTTTATAAAGTTTTCTACTAGGTAATCTATTTCGTCATCTGCAAGGGCAAAACCTTGTTCAACGTTAGCAATTGCAAGCGCTTCTCGCCCACCACTTAAAATGTCTACAGATGACATTTGACGCGGTGCATCACTGCGAAATAGTTGCGCAGCATCCTCAAACTGGCTATGGGTTGCTTCGGTCATACGGTCATGTAATAACGCCGTTACTTGTAAAAGTTGCTCTGCGTTTAGCTCACCTTCAACATAATAAGCAATACCGCGTTCAACACGATGAACCTGCTTTAAGCCACAGTTATGGGCTATGTCGGTTGCTTTAGAAGCCCAAGGCGAAATAGTGCCAGGGCGAGGTGTTACTAATACAAGTTTACCTGCTGGGGTATGCTCAGCAATAGTTGGACCGTAGGTTAATAGTTTTTCAAGCTTGGTTTGCTCAGCGCTACTCAATGGCGATGTTAAGTCGGCAAAGTGCGCATATTCAGCATATACGTTGGTGACAGGAAGTTGCGATTGTTGGCAACGCGCTAAAATTTTATTAACTCTGAACTCTGAAAGTGCTGGTGCACCACGAAGGATCAACATAGATAATTTCATCCGGGGTTAGGGATTGAACGATATTTTAGGGCAACATTATAGTCTAAGTAGCACTTAGATTTAACTCATAATTTCGCTTTTCATAAAATTAACTTTTTTTCTTTATTTACAGCCACTCGAAACGAATAAAACTAAACGCTAAGTGACGTAATGGCTAAGTTTTGTTATAACGGGGATTAGGGCGTTAAAGAGGCAAACAATGTTGAAAGAAAAACTAATCATAATTATTACTTTAGTTATGCTGTTGTGTGCATGCGATATACAAGAGCAGTCGACTCAACTTGCCCAAATAAAAGCGCAAAACAAAATTAGAGTGGGTACATTAGCCAGTGCCAGTAACTATTATCAGGCAGTACAAGGTGAGCAAGGCTTTGAATACGAGCTTTCTCAGGCCTTTGCAGACTATTTAGGTGTAGAGCTTGAAATAGTCCCATTTTTTAATTTATCAGACATGTTTGCACGCCTGCAAAGCGGTGATCTCGATTTAATTGCCTCAGGCCTTACCTATAATAAAACACGTGCACAACAATATCGTTTTGGCCCTACCTACCGAACCATTAGTCAAAAACTAGTGTATAAACAAGGTATAGAGCGACCACGCGACTATGATGATTTAACTGGTAATCTCATGGTTATAGCTAAAAGTAGTCACTCACTTACTTTACAAAAAGTAAAAAAAAGCAATCCAGAACTTAACTGGAGCGAAACCGAAGAATTTGACGAAGAAGAGTTACTACAAGCCGTTATTGATGGCGAAATAGATTACACTTTAGCCGACACCCATACGTTATCGTTATTTCGTCGTTATCACCCTAATTTAAGTATTGGTTTTTCAATTACGCATAACGACCCGATCGCGTGGATGCTGCGTAAATCAAATGACGATTCGCTTTATGCTTTATTAGTCCCTTTTTTTGGTGAAGCAAAACAAAATAATCAACTTTATGTACTTGAAGAAAAATACTTTGGTCACGTTCGTCAATTTAACTACGTAAATACACTTGCCTATATTGAAGCAATAAAAGAAACACTGCCTAAATACCAACCATGGTTTGAACAATATGCAGGAACACTTGATTGGCGTTTACTCGCAGCATTAAGCTATCAGGAATCTATGTGGAACCCGCGAGCAAAATCACCAACTGGGGTGCGAGGAATTATGATGCTAACCCGTAATACTGCTAAGCAAGTTGGGGTTACTAATAGGTTAGAGCCAGAGCAAAATATTCGCGGTGGCGCAAAATACTTAAGTAAACTAATTAAACGTATCCCTGATCGTATTCCACAACCAGACAGAACCTGGCTCGCACTTGCTGCGTATAATGTAGGCTGGGGACATGTAAACGACGCACGAATTATTACTAAACAACAAGGCGCAAGCCCTGATAAGTGGGCCGATGTTAAAAAGCGCTTACCATTACTAATTAAAAAACGTTACTACCGAAAAACGCGTTATGGCTATTCTCGTGGTGATGTTGCGGTGAGCTATGTTGATAATATTCGCCGTTATTACGATGCCCTAGTTTGGCTTGATGAAAATAACGCAATAGAAGAAAAACCAGAAGCACCTGTAGTTGCCCCTAAAATTGGGGATGAGGTTGAAGCAAAATAGTAAACTGACAAACGATAATAATAACAACTAATTCATTACTCTAATAAATACGCCCTGGGTAATTAAAAAACTGTTTACTTGTCATCAAATGTTCAATAATGTGTGTTAATTATATATTCACATTAATTAATGATAAACATCTGAGTAATTTGGATATAATTTGTGCATTTCTCATTATTGCATTAGGAGAAAACATGCTAAAACGTAAACGCACGCAAAGATTCAAACGAAAAACAATTAACTCAACAGCAACTCGACGCCGCGTTATGCTGCGTAATTTACATAAAAAAATAATTTGGCGCCGCCGCATGTTTGCAATGCAAAAAATGGCAGAGCTAGATGCTTTAATGGCAGCAAGTTAAAGTTCATTGCTATTACGAGCAGCCTTTTTGGCTGCCTTAATTTGCGCTCTTCTGCGCTTAAAAAAGTCAGATATAATAGTAGCGCACTGCCCCTCTAGTACACCACCTAATACCTCCACCTGATGATTTAGCTTAGGCTCTTGCAACAAATTCATAATCGAGCCAGCAGATCCTGTTTTAGCATCGGCAGCACCAAACACTAAACGCTTAATTCTACTGTGCACTAATAACCCCGCGCACATAGAGCATGGCTCTAAGGTCACATAAAGCGTGCAATCAATTAAACGATAATTATTAAGTGCTTTACCGCCTTTACGTACAGCTATCATTTCAGCATGAGCTGATGGGTCATTATCAGTAATAGAACGGTTATACCCTGCAGCAACAAGCTGATTGTCTTTAACAATAATGGCACCAACAGGGATCTCATCTAGTTGTTCTGCTTGCTTTGCGTACGTTAACGCTTGTTGCATCCAATAGTTGTCATCAAATCGTTCGTTCATTGAAGCTACTTTAATTATTTTTTATGCATGGATTATATCAAGTTAGCTAATTAAAGTGCGTAATTACGGCATTTATTGCAAAAATAAAACAAATTAAAACGGTTTATCGTGGCTCCTAAGGGGGGATTCGCGCTATAATCTCACGCTTTTTTTATTTAGCTCACAATACGGGTAGCAAATGAAATTTCCTGGACGTCGCAGGCATAAACATTATTTTCCAGTGGAAGCCAAAGATCCACTAACTAATCAACTTAACGCCACAGAAAGATTACACCGTAGCTATATTACCGGAATCGATCAGATTGTTGTCGATATCGAAGCCAAGGTCGATCAAGCTTTCCTTGATGAATTTAAGCTGCAACGAGGCATGTCACAAGTTATAGATAGTGACGTCACCAACGCCTTATATGAGCGTTTAAAGTTACATGAAATGGTTGACTACGAGTATGCTGGCGGAACCGTTGGTAATACTATGCACAACTATTCAGTACTTGCTGATGACAGATCTGTGCTATTGGGCGTAATGAGTGAAAACATAAATATAGGCAGTTATGCTTATCGCTTTTTATGTAATACCTCAAGCCGCGTAGATTTAGATTACTTACAGCCAGTAGATGGACCAATTGGTCGCTGCTTTACACTTATTGATGAAACTGGTGAGCGCACCTTTGCTATCAGTGCAGGGTTAATGAACCACTTACGCCCTGAATCAATCGATAAAAGCCTTATTGAAAATTCATCTGCGTTGGTGATCAGTGCTTATTTAATGCGCACTCAAGGTGCAGAAACCATGACAGAAGCCACTATACAAGCGGTTAAATACGCTAATGATGCTGGTGTGCCAGTGGTACTTACACTTGGAACTAAATTCTTAATTGAACAAGATCCAAGCTGGTGGGCTAACTTTGTTGAAAAACATGTTGATATTCTTGCAATGAACGAAGAGGAAGGCTTGGCAATTACTGGTTTTGAAGATCCCCTTTTAGCAGCTGATAAAGCGCTTGATTGGGTCGACTTGGTAATTTGTACTGCTGGCGAAAAAGGCTTATTCATGGCAGGTTACGTTGACGAGCAATTAAAACGCGAAACTGAGTACACATTATTACCTGGTGCAATCCCAGATTTTAATCGTTATGAGTTTTCACGTGCTATGCGCAAAGCTGACTGCGATGATCCAATTAGAGCCTATAGCCACACAGCCCCATTTATGGGTGGCCCTGATTCAATCAAAAACACCAATGGTGCTGGTGATTGTGCATTAGCAGCTGTTTTACATGATTTATCTGCCAATGTTTATCATAAAATAAACGTCAGTAACTCAGCAAAACACCAGCAAAAAGCAATTACCTATTCGTCATTGTCACAAATAAGTAAATACGCTAATAGAGCAAGCTTTGAAGTATTAGTGCAGCACTCTCCTCGCTTATCTCGTGGTTTACCAGAGCGCGAAGATTGCCTCGAACTAGTCTACTGGGATAAATAATATTTTAAGGAGCTATAACTCCTTAAAATATTGAAATATCGAGTTTTTTAGATAGCAGCTCTAATGCTGCTATCCCCGCCACCGAGTTGCCAAAAGAGTTTAACCCTGGTGACCATACCGCAACCGTAAATTTATTAGGCAATACAGCTAAAACCGTACCAGACACCCCAGATTTCCCCGGCATACCTACCCTATAACCAAAATCACCTGCTGCATCATATAAACCACTGGTAAAGAGTAAAGAGTTAAGCTGCTTAGTTTGACGGCTCGGTAACACCCGTTTACCTGAGGTATTATCAATCCCATTATTAGCTAAAAAGTTATACGCTCTTGCCAGCTCAATACAATTTAGTTCAATTGCACAAAAGTTAAAGTAAGCCCAAAGCACGTCATCTACTTCGTTTTCAAAGTTACCAAATGACTTCATTAAATGCCCCATAGCCGCATTTCTATGCCTAAACTCATATTCTGAGTTTGCTACTTTTTTATCTATTGCTATACACCTATTCCCCGATAAAGCCCGAAATGTTTCAAGCATAGTATGCATCGGAGCCGATAAGCGACTATATAAAGCATCGCAGGTTACAATCGCACCTGCATTAATAAATGGGTTACGAGGTATGCCTTTTTCAAATTCCAACTGAGTAAGCGAATTAAATGCAGTTCCTGATGGCTCTTTCCCCACGCGATGCCACAGTTCATCACCATAACGTTGTAATGCTAACGTTAATGTCATTACTTTTGATACAGATTGAATAGTAAATTGTTGCGTACAATCACCCGCACAAAATGTTTCGCCTGAGGTAGTGTAAATAGCAATAGAAAATTGTTCGGGATCAACCTCTGCCAACGCCGGAATATAATCGGCCACTTTACCTTGTGATAATAAGGGAGCTACCTCTTGGGTTATGTCATTCAATACTTGTTGATAATCAGTAGTAGGCAATAGAAACCTCAATTACACGGTTATATAAAGCAGAATTTTAGCATGCAAGCAGTAAGTACGCTTTCACTTTTTAAATAGCTTGTGCTTACTTTATAAATTCTAAAAAGCAAAAAACCCGTTACATTACTGTAACGGGTTTCTTTAATTTAAATCCTGGCAATGTCCTACTTTCACATAGCAAATGCTACACTATCATCGGCGCTGTTTCGTTTCACTACTGAGTTCGGCA